>NZ_JAQOSO010000103.1 GCF_030068505.1 Roseofilum capinflatum BLCC-M114 | reverse complement strand
CTCTCCCACGGGAGAGGGACTTTTCCCCCTTCTCCCTTCGACTTCGCTCCCTTCGGCTACGCTCCCTTCGACTTCGCTCAGGGCAAGCAGGGCAGCGCCCGTGGGAGAAGGGGGTAGGGGGATGAGGGGAAGCCATTACACAACTCATTTAGGTTTGCTATATAGGGTATCCCGTTGTTGGGGAACGCGCCCTACGGAGCGAATGGCTTCTTGCAGGGTGTTCACTTCCATACAAGTGCCGCCCTGGGCCCCGGCCATGGTGCTAATGTGTTCTTCCATGAGGGTTCCACCGATGTCATTACATCCCCAATTGAGGGCTTGGGTTGCGCCGGCTAATCCTAATTTGACCCAACTGGGTTGATGGTTAATAATCCAATTGCCCAGAAAAATGCGGGCGATCGCAGTGAGTAATAAGGCATCATATAATATGGGTTGATCTCGTCCAACCCGATGACGTATAACGGGGGGGGCATCCTGGCCCACAAAGGGAAGTAAGATAAATTCGGTAATGGCTGATGGATAGGATTCTAAGGCGGTTTGCTGTAGGGTTCGTAGGTGGTTTAAGTGGGTGATTTGGTGTTGAGGGGTTTCAATATGTCCCGATAAGAGGGTGCTGGTGGTGGGCATTCCTAAACGGTGGGCGGTGCTGATAATGTCTAACCAGGTTTGGGTGTTAATTTTTTCGGGACAAATGATGGCTCTGATGCGATCGTCGAGAACTTCGGCGGCGGTTCCTGGCATCGATCCGACACCGGCTTCTTGTAAGCTAGAGATAACGGTTTCATAACTGATGCGATCTTGTCTGGCAATAAATTGGATTTCTTGGGGCGAGAAGGCATGGAGATGGATCTGGGGATAAGTTTTTTTGATATCTTGTACCAGTTTTATATAGTATTTTAAGGTTTTTCCGTCTATTTTGGCTTCTGGATTTAATCCCCCTTGCATACAGATCTCGGTGGCTCCTCGCTGAAGAGCTTCATCTGTTTTTTTGAGCATGGTTTCTGTGTCTAACCAGTAGGATTGGGGAGTATTGGCATCTCGACGAAAGGCGCAAAAACTGCAATGTTGTTCGCAGATATTGGTAAAGTTAATGTTGCGATTAATTACATAGGTTACCCGGTCTCCGACTTGTTGTTTTCGCAGGCGATCGCTGGTTTCCCGAATGGCTTCAATCGCTCCTGGATCGGTTTGTTGCAACAAGAGTACGGCTTCATCGGTGGAGAGGTCTTGACCGGATAAGGCTCGATCTAAAATCCTGTCGATTGGCTCGATCTGTATATACATAGATTGGTTCCAGAATCAGTGGTTTTCCTAGGTGTTCCCTGGGCTAGAGGCAACCGAGATACCGATCGCACCTTGAGCTTCTAAAAAGGCTGCGACCCGCAAAATTAGGGCTTCATTATAGGGAGCAGCCATAATCTGCACCCCTATAGGCAGTTTATGGGGACGATGGACAGGCACGGAGACGACGGGTAATCCAATGAAGGAGAGGGGCTGAGTATAGCGACCCAAGTTGGGGCGAAGTAAGACTTCTTCTCCTTGGATATTCAGGGTGGTTTGACCAATGGGGGTCGCCACACAGGGAGTTGTTGGGGCAAGAATTACGTCAACTTGCCGAAATACTTCCCGAATGCGATCGCGATACCAACGGCGAAACCGTTGGGCATTTAAGTACCATTGTGCTGGAATCATGGCTCCAGCGAAAAAGCGATCGCGGGTGGCTGGATCGAAGTCTTGGGGGGAGCGTTTCAAATCCGATAAATGCAGATTTGCTCCTTCACTGGCTGTAATCAGATAGGCAGCTTCCCTGGCTCGCCTGGCTTCGGGTAAGCTGATTCTTTGGGTTACGCCTAGGGCTTCAGCCACCTTTTCTACGGCCTCGAACACCTCTGGGTCTCCCCCTTGAGTAAAATAATCATCGGCGATCGCAATTCGTAAGGATTGGGTCTGTTGGTGCAGTTGGGGTAAACAGGGTTCGGGTGGCACGGTACAACAGACGGGATCGAGGGGGTCTTCTCCTTGCAAAATATCAAACAGGGTGGCCAAATCCCGCACGGAGCGACAAAAAGGGCCAATATGATCCAGACTGCTGGAAAACAACATTACTCCGGCACGGGAGAGACGACCATAGGTTGGTTTTAAGCCATACACACCACATAAGGCGGCTGGAACTCGGATGGAGCCATTGGTATCTGAGCCTAAACTAAATGGCACTAACCCCCCAGCTACTGCGGCGGCTGACCCTCCGGAGGAGCCTCCGGCAATTCGGGTGAGGTCATGGGGGTTATGGGTGGGGCCATAATGGGCATTTTCAGTGACAAACCCATAGGCATATTCATCCATATTCAGGGCCCCCACCAAAATTGCCCCTGCTCTCTTTAAACGGGCGATCGCCGTGGCATCTTGCTTGGCCTGTGCGTGGGAGCGGTGGATCTTAGAACCGGCTACCGTGGTCACGCCAGCAATATCAAACAAATTTTTCACCGCAAAGGGAACCCCGGCCAAAGTCCCTGGCCGCTCTCCCCGCTCAATGCCCCGATCTAATGCTTTGGCTGTTTCTAAGGCTTCTTCTGCCAAGAGGGTGGTAAAACAATTCAGGGCCCGATTATGGAGATCGATACGGTTTAGAGTGGCCTCCATAATGTCTTGGGCACGATATTGTTGGTTGCGTACCCCACGAGCGATCGCAACGGCATCCAGATAATCAAGATCCAAGGTCATGGTTTAAAAATGGGGGCAACTTCAAGATCTTCAGGTAACGGAAATTGGTCAAGGGATTGGGCGATCGCCATCAACTGGGTCATATTGTCGATCACGCCTGGCTGATTGGCCCATTCTGGCGGTAAATCGAGCAGCGATGCCATTTGTACTACAAAGGTGTCTGGATCGGGGTCTTGAGTATTCATGAGATCGTTTTACCAAAGTCTCCCATACTTGTAGCAATTTACCATAAGGAATGAACTCGATCGTTGACAGTTGACGGTTGATCGTCGATAGTTGACAGATAATTCTCCTCATTCTTCCCTATCTTTCCACCTGTTCCCCTCTTGCCTTTTAATTCTTGTATGGTTTGGCGACAATGGTTTGATCTTACTTCATGGATATTGGGCTTGGTATCTGGAGGGTTCTTATTTATAGGTATAAATGATGGGGCGAGGATCTCACCCATTTCTGGTGCGATCGCCCTAGAATCTGATGCACCGATAGAACGTCCTCCTGCACCGCAACGGGTTCCGCTTCCCTCTCCAGAGTCGGGGGATCTGCCGACCCAAATTACGGTTAAGCGGTTCGAGGTGATCGGATCGACGGTGTTCAGTGCCGAAGAATTAGCTGCAATTACGGCTCCGTTTACGAACCGCCCTCTTTCCCTAGGGGAACTCTTTCAAGTTAGCTCAGAGATTACCCAAGCTTATCAGGATCGCGGTTATATCAATTCTGGGGCGTTTATTCCTCCCCAAGAGCTGTTGGGGGAGGTGGCGATCGTTGAAGTGGTGGAAGGGGGAATTGAATCGATTGAGGTGATGGGAAATCGATTGTTACGCACGGCCTATATTCGAGATCGCCTGGCGATCGCTGCCCAAAAGCCGTTTAATGTGAATCGTTTATTAGAGGGCTTACAACTGCTACAAGTGAATCCTTTAATTGATAGCCTATCGAGTGAGTTGTCTAGTAGTGCCCAACCGGGGTTAAGTCGGTTGCAGGTTAAGATTACGGAGGCTGATTCCTTGCAGGGTCGTATAATTGCGGATAATAGCCGATCGCCGAGTGTGGGCAGTTTCCGTAGAGGTCTGGGATTTACAGAGGGAAATTTGTTGGGATGGGGCGATCGCTTCAGTTTTGATTATTACCAGAGTGACGGCAGTCACAGTGTTGATGTGAGCTATTCCTTTCCGGTTAATCCCCGTAATGGAACCCTGGAATTAGCCTATGGTAGGACAAGCAGCGAGATCCTTGAAGATCCCTGGAATGCCCTCGATTTAGAAACGGCTTCTCGATATTATGAAATAGGGTTCCGGCAACCGATTGTACAAACCCCTAGAGAAGAATTGGCGATCGGAGTCACCCTAGAGCGCCAAGACAGTGAGACCTTTTTCGGCGATCGAGGATACACAGAAGTCACGGCTTTACGTCTCTTTCAAGAATGGATTAAACGCAATCCAAAAGAAGTCTTATTTTTACGTTCTCAATTGAGTTTTGGATTCGATCGGTTGGATGAGACTCAAAACCGCGATCCGATTCCCGATAATCCTTTTTTTGTCTGGCGCTTACAAAGTCAATGGTCTAAGCTCTGGGGTGAAGATAACCTAGTGTTATGGCGCAGTGATTTACAACTGGCAACTAACCCCTTGTTGCCCCTAGAAGCCTTTCGTCTAGGGGGATTCGACAGTGTGCGGGGCTATCGTCAAGATGGAGTATTAACCGATAGTGGCTGGTTTTCCTCTCTAGAATTGCACTTTCGGGTTTTTGAAATTTCTCCATGGGAAGCCCAACTCAAAGTTACTCCCTTTTTTGATTATGGTATCGGTTGGAATTCCTCCGGCAAAGATAGCCAACAGTTATCTTCTCTGGGGATTGGGTTACGCTGGGAACAAGATCATTTAACGGCTGGACTTCAATGGGCAATAGCCTTAACAGAGCGCCCAATTGATCGAGGAACTTGGCAGGATCGGGGAGTTTCTTTCTTTATTTTCTATGAGCCGTTTTGAGCTTCAAGTTCTATGAAGTCTGTTAAGAGTTGAATGACATACAAAATGGCCGACTAATGCCGGCCATTTCCAAACTATCTGACCTAAAAAGAGGTGTATCTCCAACAATAAAATTAATTAGATGACTCTACTAATTCATATTACAAGTCTGAAATTTCTGATTGTGCCAGACGGGTATGACTTTTCCCCATTCCCAATCACTATCAACACCAGAGTCTTCCAGGATAAGCTTTTCAGTCCACTTAGGAGTCTCTGATTTATATTCTCCATCCCAGGTTTCATGGGTAGAATAAGGGGAGGTGCGGGTTTTAAAGATGTTGTTCATGATTGGCTGCTTCAGTAACTCAAGTAGATGCCAGCCTTTTCGGGGTTGATGATCGAATTAATCATTTTTATCTTCCGGAAAAAGCATGAGCTGAGGATTTCGCTTATTAGCATAAGGTTTTTGTTTCCTTGCTGACAAGGGTCACTCTGCAATCTTGGCCGAATCTTTGTAATTTCATTAATTTTACGGATCAGTTTCATAACGGCTGCTAAATCTACAGAATTCTTGATTAAGCTTTAATAATTTACAGCCCATCAGCTCTGAATTTTCTGGGAAGAGCGATCTCTTCTTTTTCAGTAATTTTAAGGATATTAAGTTAAGTGCTTTCACTGATGCAAGGAATCATTGGCTATGGTCTTAACAACAAGTTGAGAGGAACTTTCTGACCCAATAGCAAAAATAGGATTGAGTAATACTGGTGTCGATTAGAACTCTTCCCTACCTCGGAAGTGGGTTACTCCACCATTGGTTCTGGCTTTACAGGAGACTGATGTAATCCGAGCATCAAACACTTCAATTTCGCAAGATCCCGTGGTGTTGACGACTTGGAGATTATTACGAGAAGAGGCAAAATTTTCAATTGTTCCTTCAAGGATAAAACTATTGGGATTTGGCCCGCTACTGTATAAACGAGTGATTGTACCTAGATATTGAACTTGAGCGCCCGAACCAGAGGGCACATAGACATTCACACTAAATCCATTGGTATTACCATTGAAGTTTAGGGAGGTTTCTACCGATTGATTTCTTCTAAAAACGGGGTTAGTGGCATTGCCTTGCCCCATGAAGGAACCTGAAGAAGGGACATCGCCATTTCCTGGAGGTGGGGAGAGAATGTTACTGCTACAGGTTCCCGTGAAACGGTTACCATTGTAGATCGCTTGGATTTGAGTTCCTGCACGCACGGGAGAGGGTGCGATAACTTGCACAATATCGGAGGGCTGATCGGGATTATTGCCTTGAAATAGGGCTTCTCCTTGGGGGGTTTGGCGAATGTAGTTTAGGGGAATCTCAACCGTTCGACCATTGCTGCGAAAAGCGAGAGTAATATAACCAAAACCGACTTCACCATGGTAGGCGGCAAAGTCGGTATCTCCAAACATTACGCCCCGACAGATGATATCAGCAGCTTTTGCGGGGCCGATCGCCCCTAGGGATAAGGTGAGACTCGCCAGACTAGAGGCGATCGCTATGGGAATTTTCCAGGGAGATTGCATCGATGTAACTATGAAAGATTAAGGATTAATGGATAATATCTCATTACCCTTCATCGATGACAATAGGAGTTAGACCCACAACCGTTTTAACCGATCGCTCGTTTGTAAGCTTCATCCAGGACTTCGGAGAGCGTCGGATGGGTATGCACCAAATGGGCGAGGGTGTGGACAGATTCCCGTTTGGCGATCGCCGCCGATGCTTCATGAATTAAATCTGCTGCATGGGGGCCGATAATGTGAACACCGAGAACTTCCCCATTATCCTTACGGTAGATCACTTTGGCCATGCCTTCCGTCTCTCCTTCGGCGATCGCCTTAGAATTACCCTTAAAATAAGACCGTACTGTAGCCACCTTAAAGCCTTCCGCCTCACCTAGTTCCTTCGCTTGCGGTTCGCTCAACCCCACATAACTAATTTCTGGATGAGTAAACGCTGCTGCTGGAATTGAGCGATAATCAATGGTACGGGGGCGATCGCACATATTTTCCACCGCCACAATCCCTTGAGCCGAAGCAGCATGAGCTAACATCATCTTACCCGTCGCATCTCCGATCGCCCAAAGATGGGGAACCTTTTCTCCACCCGACAATACCGCCATGGTATCGTCAACGGGAATAAAACCACGCCGATCTAACTCTACTCCCACAGATTCTAAGCCCATATTCTTCGCTGTAGGAATCCGTCCCGTCGCCACCAAACACGCATCAACTTCTAAAACCTCTTTAATCTCCTTCGTTTTCGCATCCGCCAATTCAATGACTACGGGAGATCCGGGCGTAACTTTCATCGCCAACATCCCCACACGGGTTTCAATATCACGAGGAGCGATCAAAGTCCGTTGCGCTTGTTTAGCCATATCGGGATCGAATGTCGGCATTAATTTATCCAACGCCTCAATCAGCGTCACCTCGCAGCCGAGCGCCGTATACACATCCGTAAACTCTAGGCCAATATAGCCGCTACCGATCACCGCAATCCAGGGGGGGAGAGACTCCAGACGCACCGAATGATCGCTCGTAAACACGGTTTTCCCATCAATTTGAATCCCTGGAGGCACAAAGGGAACCGAACCCGGAGCCACAATAATATCCTTAGCCGTAAACGTCTTTAAGTCTCCATCATTTTCCACCGTCACCTTCTGGGGAGCTGCCACCTTACCCCAACCGCGCAGAATATCCACTTTCAGCCGTTTCAGACTATTGGTCAGGTCAGATTGAATTTTATCGACTAAATTATTAGCATGATCGGCGATCGCCTGCCGCTCAAAATTCACACCCCCCACTTGAATCCCCAAATCCTTCAAGTGGTCAGCATCTTGCAATTCCCGCACCCGTCCCGAAGCAGCCAACAGAGCCTTAGAAGGGATACATCCTCGGTTAACACAGGTTCCTCCCATCTCTGCTGCTTCCACAATGGCCGTTTTCAGCCCACAACTGACCGCATGGAGAGCTGCTCCATGTCCCCCGACTCCAGCACCAATAATGATCAAATCGTAATCAAATTCACTCATGTTTTGCTCCGGCTTCTGTAATTCACTAACTCGTTTGACCTTGATTTTACAATGGTTCGGGGTGCAGACACGATCGGTGAGTTATAACAGAAAAAAGAGTTAAGTATGGTGGCATCAACAGAACCTGGCGTATTTTTTTACTGTTATGAATCAACATCCACAAGACCCTCGCACCCATGCGGAACAAGAATTTCAGCACTCCCTGCATCAATTAGGAGAAACCCTGAAAACTGGTAAACTTGCCCAGCCTTCTGCCCAAAAACCCGATCCCTTGAGTCCCCATCAGTTTCAGGAGCCAGAGGCGATCGATGAAGCCGCCCTAGACGAGGCAGCAGCAGACATTGAAGAGTTTATGAACCAATTATCAGAGGATGAATAGTCCAATAGTCCCTTAATCTCCAGCCAACCATGAACCCCACTTCCCTAAAAAGTCCCATTATCTATCCCGAACCCGATGGAGCGCCCATGGCTGAAAGTGACCCCGCTCGCGATTATCTCGTTTATGGCGTAGAATCTCTGAAATTCTACTTTCAAGAGCGTTCGGATGTTTACGTCTCTGGTAATCTCTGGCTCTCCTACGAACAAGGGGTTCCCGATGCTGTGGTTTGTCCGGATGTATTTGTGGTTTTTGGAGCTGAAAACCGTCCTCGCAGAAGTTACCGCGTTTGGGAGGAAAATAACCGGTATCCGGATTGGGTGTTGGAAGTGACTTCCATGAGTACGCGACACAAGGATGAACGCGATAAACCGGTCACTTATGCCCAAATGGGCGTAACAGAATATTTCCAATATGACCCTAGCGGCGATTATTTGCAGCCTCGGTTGAGAGGACGCAGGTTAGTCAATGGAGAGTATCAATTATTGACTCTCAATGAATTAGAAGATGGAATATTATCTGTTTTCTCTCCCGTGTTGGGATTAGAGATGCGGGTACTGCCGGATGGTAAATTGCGGTTTTTTGACCGAGAGCGGGGAGAGTATTTACGCAGTCCGGATGAGTCGGAGCGCGATCGCTTGCAGGAACGCCAACGGGCTGAACAAGCAGAAGCAGAAGTACAAAAACTTCGTCAATATCTGCTAGAACAAGGTATAGATCCGTCAAACCTGTAGTAATTTAATGGATTACATCCCTCACCATGAACCCCACTTCCTTAAAAAGTCCCCTTATCTATCCCGAACCCGATGGAGCGCCCATGGCTGAAAGTGACCCCGCTCGCGATTACCTTGTTTATGGCGTAGAATCGCTGAAATGTTACTTCCAAAATCGTTCGGATGTTTACGTTTCTGGTAATCTTTGGCTATCCTACGAACAAGGAGTACCGGATGCGGTGGTTTGTCCGGATGTATTTGTGGTTTTTGGAGCTGAAAATCGCCCCCGCAGAAGTTACCGCGTCTGGGAGGAGAATAACCGTTATCCCGATTGGGTTTTGGAGGTGACTTCCATGAGTACCCGACACAAGGATGAGCGAGATAAACCGGTCACTTATGCTCAGATGGGGGTAACGGAATATTTCCAATATGACCCCAGTGGGGATTATTTGCAGCCTCGGTTGAGAGGACGCAGGTTAGTGAATGGAGAGTATCAATTATTGACTCTGAATGAGTTGGCTGATGGTACGTTATCGGTTTTTTCTCCAGTTTTAGGGTTGGAGATGCGGGTGTTGCCGGATGGTAAATTGCGTTTTTTTGACCGAGAGAGTGGGGAGTATTTGCGGAGTCCAGATGAGTCGGAGCGCGATCGCTTACAGGAACGCAGACGCGCCGAAGATGAGCTATAAGGACAAGGATTCAATAGCAATGAGGGTCAGACTATTTCGGATAGCAAAT
>NZ_JAQOSO010000102.1:63335-135217 GCF_030068505.1 Roseofilum capinflatum BLCC-M114 | reverse complement strand
TAGGAATCGCAAGGTACTTAGTTTAAGTGGACTTGATGAACCAAGAATCCACTCGTCTTTAGGCAGTGGAGCGTCAAAGCGCATTGGGCTGATACTCCCTGAAGCTCATAGGTTCACCCCGATAAGCGGTAATCACGGTTTTTACGCCTCCGCGCCTGGTGAAATCGCCGATAATTCGTAGTGCTTTGGGTTTCACTTCTGCCATCAGGCGATCGGCGACTTGATTAACAACGGTTTCATGACTGATTCTTTGTTGGCGGAAACTATTAATATAAAGCTTAAAGGCTTTGAGTTCTAAAACGGATTGATTCGGAAAATAGTCAAAGACAATTGTGCCAAAATCAGGATACCCCGATCGCGGACAAAGAGCGGTAAACTCTGGATGTTCCACATGAATCACATAATCATGATTCGGGGAAGGGTTAGGCCAAATTTCCAGGGGACTATGGGCAGCTTCTTCAATGGCGCGATCGCCATAAGTATCATCTTCCATTTTCTGTACTACAGCCCCCCGATATTTCCAAATCGGATCGTCTACCCCCGCTTCCTGAAAGCCTCGGTCTCTTAAAATACAGGCATGGCACTTACCGCATCCCCCCTTCACCCCTGCATAGCAGGTATGGGTTAACTCCATCACCGACTCAAAGCGATCGCCCAACGTCTCCTGAGCCAACTTTACCGACTCCGCTTTCGTCAAATTCATCAAGGGCGTATGAATCCGATACGCACCACCATCCCCGTACATCCCCTCGCCCAATGCCACCCCCATGGCATCAATAAAACTCTGGCGACAATCCCAATACCCCGCAAAATCAGTCTCACACACCCCTAAAACTATATCGCGAATCCCCAAACGGGCTGCCCGATTCGCCGCCAAGGTCAAGAATAAAATATTACGTCCGGGAATAAATGTGGCCTCAATGCCCTCTGGAAGCGCCTGGGCGCTCTCATACTCCGCCAAAGGGGTTTGGCTCACCAAAGGACTCGTACTCTTCAAAATTGGCCCCACAGAGAGGATTTCATGGCTTGCTAGTCCCAGCTTTTTAGCCACTGCCTGGGCGCTTTCGAGTTCAATGCGATGACGCTGTTGATAGTCAAACGTCAGCCCATGAGTGCGATCGAATTGTTGAGTTGCTAATGCAGCGCAGGTGGTTGAATCTTGTCCACCGGAAAGGATAACTAGAGCTTCGGTTTGAGCCATGAAACAATCAATGAACAATAAACAATGGGGTCATCAATATTGTAGATCGAGGAGAACCCATCCGATAAGTCTCTCTCCGTTTCGCCTATTCCAGAGTAGAGGCTTAAAATACTGTACCATCACTGTCGATGCGTAGGGGAGGCACTCCACCGGGACGAAGTTGGGCGGCAATTTTGCGTCCGGCTGTCCATGTTCCGCCCTGTAGGAGTTTGACAAGGGGGAATTCTTGGGCGGTTAAATTCAGTTTTTTCCGGATAATTTCGGCGAGTTGATCGAGTAAAACTAGGGTTAGGGCACGCCATTCAATAATCAATTCTGAATCGACTTTATGGGAGATTTCTAACTGGGCATGATCTTTAAGTTCTAATACGCCTAAGTCTAAGAAAAGTCCACCATTGCGATATTCCGGGAGTCCGGTGAGTTGATTTAAGTCGGTTATAGTTAAGCCTAAATCTTGCAAGGGTTCCAGGAGCGAGTAAGTTAACCATTGGGAGAGTTTATGAAAGGGAATAAATTGGGAACCTATGCCGGTATTGGGTAGGGCGGAGTATTGCCAAACATCGCCTAGATTGATGCCATCGAGGGTTAAGCGTCCGGGCCAAATTTCTCCGAGGCTCTCTAGAATAGTTTGGAAGATGGTGACGGTGGATAGTTGATGAGAGAACTTAGCGCTTTTATTGGCTACATTTTGATCCCCCCAACCCCGCTTAAAAAGGGGGGCAGTAGTGAAAGTCCCCCTTTCTAAGGCTTGCCCTGAGCGTAGTCGAAGGCGGGATTTAGGGGGATCAACTTCAGTTTGTCCTAACCAATGATGGATTAAATCGCTCGGACGGGGGGGAGAACCGGGGAAAAATTGGGGGGAATTGGAGAGAACTTGACCCAGTTTTTTCAGGAGTTGCAGTCGTCCAGAGATGCCAATTAATGGATTTTGGGCTGTAACTTGAAAGGCGGTTTCTAGGGCAGGTTGGGTGAGGTTTTGTAGGGCGAGACTATCGACTTGATAAGGATGCTCTGGGTTGCTGGAAAATAGTCCTTGACAAAAGCTGTGAAAGCTGGCAAGGGCTAATCCTTCGGAACGGCTGTAAATGCTGTTGGTATGGGGTTCTTGATAGTGCCAGTTGGCTCCTGCTCCGGCATCTAGGAGGACGCTGATGATGGCTAAATCGAGTTTAGATTTAGCCTGTTCTAGGGCAGAATAGTCAGCGAGAGAGGCTTGAAATTGCTGTAAACGGGAGGTTCCCCCAACTTCAAAGTGTCGCCATCGGGAATGAAAGGGGACGTTGAGATCGGGGTATTCGCTCCGGATGACTTCAATGACATAATCAGCAACATCAGGTAGTTTGGATAGGTGGCAATGAAAGCCGGAGAGTTGGTTAGATTGGGCTAAGTTGAATAGGATTAGGGCGCGATCGCGAATCGTTTGTGGTGTTCTTAATTGTCTGATAATGTCCTGCATCTAATCTATCTTCCTCCTAGAACTCAAAATTGGGGTTTTCTTCGGCTTGATTTTCCGGCCAATAATCGAGATCTAGGGTTTCGGTGATGGAAAAGGGACACAGTGCTGGAAAGTCATCAACCTTCATCCCGGTTTCTAGGGCAGCTCGTTGGCGTGCTTTTGCATAACAGCCCTCGAAAATTTGGTTAAAATAGCTTTTCAAGCTGGGGCTATCTCGAAAGGCTTTGTGAATGCGATCGCGGTGTTCGTAAATAGTATAGCGCCAGCTATGGGTCTGTTTTTCCGGTTGATATTGATACTTGAGTAAGTGCATCAGTAGAATTTCCAGGTTACTCTCGATCGCCCGTTTCTCACTTTTTCCCATGTCTTCAAGTTCTTCTGCAAGATGCTCTAGATCGAGACGATCGAGCTGGCGATCGCGTAATAATTGTGATGTAGTTTCTAGCCACAGATAATAGTCGCGATCGTAAAGATCGGGTAAAACAGAGCGATCGACTGCGGTTTCCATAGCCCTTGTGTTGTTGCATTTTTCGCTACTCTAGCACAGGTTTGGCGATCGAACTGTGCCATCCATAATGACATAATCGGCAACATCGGGTAGTTTGGATAGGTGGCAGCGAAAGCCGGAGAGTTGGTTAGATTGGGCTAAGTTGAATAGGATTAGGGCGCGATCGCGAATCGTTTGTGGTGTTCTTAATTGTCTGATAATGTCCTGCATCCATCTTCCTCCTTGAAATGACTATAAAGTTTGGCTCTTCCCCAGCATCTAATTCCAGTATCGCTGAACGGGATAGGAATCAAAAGCTTTGTCTTTACTCAAGATAGGAATATTCTGGTTAATTGCTTGTGCAATGAGCAGTCTATCAAATGGATCGCGATGATGAAAGGGAAGAGTATAAAGGACATTGAAGTGATTGAGATCAATCGGTAACAAGTCAAAATCGGCCCATTGAATTTTCTCCTGAATATAATCCGCAGCAGTCATGGGCAATGTCAATTTTTGCTGGCTTTGCTTAATTGTTATTTCCCAAGCACTCGCGACACTGATCAGCTTCTGATGTTGAGAATCTTCCATCCAGTTACGGACGCGATCGCTTAAATTGGCATTTCCGGTAAAAAACCACAGTAAGGCATGAGTATCCACAAGGAACTGCATTAGCTATAATCCTGAAAATCATCTAGGGGCACATCAAAATCATCAGATAGGATAACCCGCTCTCGATCGCAGCCAAACCGAGGAGGACGAGATGCAGACAGAGGCGCGATTTTAATCTGTTGATCCTTGTGGTTCGTGATCACAACCTCTTGTCCTGAAAACGCCATTTCTAGCAGCTCGGCAATTTTAGGTAAGGCTTGATTAATATCAATGTTCTCCATAACTATGACCTCAACATGCGCCTAAACTGGCTAAGACTTCCCGCAAAATGTCCTCGGACACCTCATCAGTAATTCTACCTTCCCTTTTTGCTGTGGGTAAGATAAACCGCACGCGACCCGATTTTACCTTTTTGTCGGTTTGCAAGCTGTCTAAAATGCTGTCAATCGTGACTTCGGAAGGAATGCGCGTAGGTAACCCAGTTTTTTCGATTAATGCTAATTGACGCTCATCCCAATCTTGGCCCCAGTATCCCATTTTCAGGGCTATTTTACCGACTGCCACCATACCGATCGCCACTGCTTCCCCATGAATCACCTGCTCGTAACCCGTTAAAGCCTCGATCGCATGACCAATCGTATGCCCATAATTGAGAATCGCCCGTAACCCCGCTTCCTTCTCATCCTCACTCACCACCTGAGCCTTGGCTTCACAGGAGCGCGTTAAAATCAAGTTCAATAACTGGGGGGGGACAGACTCAAACCGATCCAGCCTAGTTTGCTTTTCCAGTAGCCCAAACAGCTCTAAATCCCAAATCACCCCATACTTAATCACCTCCGCCATTCCTGCCCGAAATTCGCGCTCTGGGAGGGTCTTCAGCACCTGACGGTCAACCAAAACTAAGCGCGGTTGATGAAATGCACCGATCAGGTTTTTCCCTAGGGGATGATTCACCCCCGTTTTGCCCCCAATAGATGCATCCACCATCGCTAAGAGGGAGGTGGGCACTTGAACAAAATTAATGCCTCTGAGCCAAGTAGCAGCAGCAAACCCAGTCATATCCCCAATCACCCCCCCACCCAGGGCAACCAGGGTAGAGGAGCGCTCTAGACGGTTTTCCAGGGCACAATCATAGATAGTTTGAATAGAGTCCAGGGTTTTGTATTGCTCTCCGGCAGGGAGGAGATGGGAAAAGACCGTAAACCCAGCGTTGCGTAAAGAGGCGATCGCCCGTTCTGCATAATAGTCAGCGATCTCCGGATTAGAAACCACCAGCACCTTATTCCCCAAACCTAAATGAGCCATACGAAAGCCAAGCTCATCAAGGCTGCCTGGGGCGATCGCAATCTCATAGGACTTATCCCCCAACTCCACCCGCACCATAGACCCTGAAACCAATCCATCCATCATCGCTTTGTGCTTCAACTCTTCGTCAATCAGTTGTATCCTAGTTTACGGAATGTTGCGATTAATCTCAAGACTGAATCAATAGAGTTAACAAAAGGAGAAAAAACATGAGCATTGGTGGAGCCATTACCTACTTCGTCTTCCTCGGAGGTATGATCGGTGTAGCCCTTACCCTGTGGTTTGGACTACGGGCGATTAAGTTAATCTAACCTCCCCTCCTGTGCCCTGCGACTGCACTCAGGGCACAGGAATGGGAGGAAAACGGTAAGATTAGGCACAAGAGTAAACTAGAGATTTCCTACTACTATATCGGTTTAGTGGCGATCGCCTCTATAATTGCCGGCAGCCGTCTTGTTTAGGCGCTGGCTATGAATTTACCGCTCAAAGCGCTGTATTACCCATTCCCTCTTTCCTTCAAACAGGCACGTTGCCATCCTCTAACCGAGTTAATCAGATAGAGAGTAGAGGAGGGAGTAATCATATCGAGGGTAATGGGGTGTTCGTGGATCAGGTGACGATCTAAGAGCCACGCGCGGACTGTACCGGGTAAAAGTCCACAGGAGAGAGGGGGAGTAATCCATTTTCCCTGCCAATGGAGAACAATATTGGCAATGGTGGCTTCGGTCATTTGATGGTTTTCGTTCCAGAGCAGTACATCATCACAGTCAGTCACCGCCGCACTAGCTTGAGTATAAATCTGGCGATGGGTGGTTTTGTGGTAGAGCCAGATGCTGGAGGAGTCGATGGGTTGGGGGGCAAGTTTGACGGTGAGGGGGGTGAAGGGGGAGGGGGGTGAAATGGGGTAAGATTCTAGGGTTAATTTTCCTTGGAAATCAATCAGCACGCGGATTTTATGGGGAGAGGGTTTGAGGCTGGGGGCTAGGGTTTGGAGTTGCTGGAGCAGTTGGGGCAGGTTGAGGTCAATATTAAAGTATTCGGCGGAGTCTTGGAGCCGTTGTAGGTGGTAGGAGAGGAGGAAATAGCCCGCTTGGGGAGTCCAGAGGAGGGTTTCGAGGAGGGAAAAGGGGGGCTGTGGCTGAGTGAGAACGCGGGATTTTATGTAGCATTCTTGGTATTCTTCTTGACTGTCGGAGTCGGCGACGATGCCGCTACCGATGCCGTATTCGACTTGTTGGGCGTGTTTGTCGATCAGTAGGGTGCGGATGGCGACGTTAAAGGTGGCTTTGCGTCCGGGACTCAAAAAACCGATCGCCCCGGTATAGATGCGTCGGGGAGAGCCTTCGAGTTCTTTGATAATTTCCATGGTGCGGGCTTTGGGTGCGCCGGTGATGGAGGCGCAGGGGAAGATATTGGCGAGAATTTGGCTTAGGGGCGATCGCGTTTGAGCGGTAACAGTTGAGGTCATTTGCCAGACGGTAGCATAGCGCTCCACCTCAAACAGGCGCGGCACTTGCACGCTGCCAACGGTGGCAACTCGGCCAATATCGTTGCGAACCATATCGACGATCATGACGTTTTCGGCGCGGTTTTTGGCGGAATGGTGCAACCATTGGGCAAGCTGCCGATCTTCGCCTAGAGTTTTTCCCCGTGGAGCAGTTCCTTTCATGGGTTTGCTGGTGAAGGTGGAACCGTCGAGGGTGAAAAAGAGTTCGGGGGAAGCGGAGGCAATGATATAGCGCCCCATATCCAGATAAGCGGAATAGGGAGCTGGGGGCGATCGCCGCAAGAAGTTGAGCGCCCAGCGCGGATTGCCAGTAAAAGCCGATCGCAGACGGAAGGAATAGTTTACCTGAAAGGTGTCGCCTTGTCTGATGTAGTTTTGAACGCGGGCGATCGCCTCATAAAACTCATCTTCTGTCAGTTCACTTTCCCAGTTGATTCCTGGATCGCCCACGTCTGTGTGCAGATTAATGAATTCCTGGGGGGTGAGGATGCGAGAGGGGCGATCGAACAGCGCAAACCAGAGTTGGGGAAAATCCGGGTCTTCATGCACCGTTAGAGCGCTATCAAAGACAGGAGACGCTTCATAACTCAGTATTCCCACGGCATAACAGCCCCGTGTTTCCACTTGGTTTTCAATCTCCTCTAAAGTCGCGATCGGATTTCCAGAATTTTCACTTAAACAGTAGACTTGAAATGGATTTTCAAACTGTAACCAATGCTGGTTTTGGGATTGGTAAATATAAGCAAGGGTGTTGGCATTCATTCCCAATTCTTTAGGGTTATCGGTGGGAAACTCAGTAAATTCTTCGGAGAAACACTTTTTCATTATACTATCTTTTTTCCCACTCAATCAAAATATCTGCAATTATACTTACTTTTTTTTATTGAATAGACAACAACGATCGATAAACATCTATAATTGTAACAAGGAGGTTGTCATATCCGAGACATATTTTATGATAAGGATATAATCTTAGGGTCATCTATTTGAATCAGAGGTGCTTAGAATGTTCAATTATAAAGTTTCGCCGCTTCTTACTCGTCCGACTATAGCTCAACAGGCTCAACAGAAGTTATCAGCCGACGACCGGATTGAGGGATTTAGCCAGTTGGTTTCCGGTATGATTCAGTCCCTCTCTACCGTCGATCTCCCCGAAGGCGTAGAGCCGGAAGACCTGCAAAAGGCTTTAGAGGAATTCCGAGAACGCAAAATTCAGCAAATACAAGAGCAATTATCCGTTAAGTCCTAATCCACTTCGAGACTTGTTTAACTCTGGTGTAAGGGCAATTCAATAATAAATGTTGTGCCCTTTCCGGGTTCAGACTCGAAGGATAACTCTCCCCCATGATGATCGACAATAATCGAATGACATAAGCTCAACCCTAAGCCCTTTCCCTTACCGACTGGTTTGGTACTATAAAACGGTGTAAATAAGCGCTGACGAATCAAGTCTGACATACCTATCCCATTATCAGTAATGGAAATTCTCACCCATTGCATGTGGCACTTTTCAGTCGTAATGGTAATGTGTGGACTCTCCCGGTTGGCGTGATTTTCCCATGCGCTATCAATCGCATCAATGGCATTTACTAATATATTCATAAATACCTGATTGACTTGTCCTGCATAGCATTCAACCGGAGGCAAAACTCCGTAATTTTTGTTAATAGTAATCATCGGTCGCTTCGTGTTCCCCTGTAAGCGATAATTAATAATCATTAATGTGCTTTCGAGTCCATCATGGAGATTCACCCGTTTCATCTGCGATTCATCGAGTCGGGAAAAAGTTCTCAGGAACAACACAATTTCTCGAATGCGAGATGCGCCATATTTCATGGAGTCTAGCAAATCCATACAATCAGCTTGCAAGAAATCTAAATCAATATCTTCTGAAAATTGTTCAATATCTTCACCGGGTTCAGGAAAAGTTTTTTGATAAAGTTGAACCAATTCTAATAAATCAGTCAGATAAGATTTAGCAAAATCAATATTTCCATAAATAAAGCTCACAGGATTATTAATCTCATGGGCAATGCCAGCGACTAATTGACCAATAGAAGATTTTTTCTCACTTTCAATTAACTGAGCTTGCATTTTTTGGAGTTTTTGCAATGCCAGTTCTAACTCATGGGCTTTTTCTTCCGATTCCTGCACTGCCCGTTGAGATTCATCGTACAAATTAGCTTGATAAATGGCAATCGCTAATTGTTTAGCTACATGCACCAGTAAAGTGACTTCGACTTCTTTCCAATGGCGCGATCGCTTACATTCATGGGCAATCAGTAAGCCCCATAATTCTTCTTTAATAATAATGGGTACAATCAGATTGGAGCGCACATCAAAATTTTGTAAAAAATCAACGTGACAGGGATCGAGTTTAGAGGTGAAGACATCATGAATTACTCTCACTCGGCCATTTTGATAGAGATGGGCGTACTCTTGAGAAAAACAATTATCTGCACCCACTTTTCCCAAGGTTGATCCCCAGTTTCCCACCACTTTTTCGACGATAACCGACCCTTTCCAATCCGGTTGAAATTGGTAAATAAGCACTCGATCGGTATCCAAAAGCTTTTGAATTTGATTGACGGCTGTTTTCCAAATGGTTTTTAAGTTTAAACTACTCCGAATTTGATCGGTAATTAACCGTAGAACAGACTCTTGTTCCTGAGCTTTTTTAAATGAAGTAATATCGGTGTGGGAACCGGCTAAACGATAGGGGGTTCCATCACTGTTGCGATAGCACAATCCCCTGGCCAAAATCCACCGATAGCCACCACTGGGAGAACGGAGGCGATAGGTGCTTTCATAAAATTCGGTTCCTCCTTGAATATGGGCTTGGAGGGCGGCTTGATGAAGGGCTAAATCTTCGGAATGAATGAGGGATTCAAATTCGGTAAAGGTTTGGGGAAGTTCAGCTTCAGTAAAGCCTAAAATATGTTGCCAATTGGGATTAAAAAATATGCGTCCTGTGGGTAAATTCCAATCCCATAATCCTTCTTTAGAACTGGGTAGGGCCAGATGAAACTGAGGTTCATCGGCAGACACGGGATCATCAGGAGAGGGAACAACGATTCCAGTGAGGGTATAATTCATAAGGTTAGGGGATGACGATTGGTTTAAGTTGGCTCTTGGCGATAGGCGATCGCCGCATAAAAGGGATCTCCTCCTCCCCAACCCATCAGTTGCAAGATCGGAGGAACATTGGGTAGACGCACAATCAATTCTGGGTCTGTAAATCCAGATACGGATTGGATATAATGTTTCACGAGCTTGAGGCGAGTTTTGTCTGTACCATCACGCCAAGCTTGAATCGCTTTTTGATAGAACATGCGGTTAGAAAAGCTGACAATGACGAGACCACCGGGTTTGAGGATGCGGTGAATCTCGCTAAAGATGGCATCAGGGTATTGTAGATATTGTATGGAGACACAATTAAGGACGGCATCAAAGCTTTGATCCTCAAAGGGTAGTTGTAGGGTTTGATTGAGGTCTTGTACCCAATAATGGTCTAAGCGGGGGTTTTTGGCTAATTCTTCCTCATTGAGGCCATGGCCTTCCACATGCTCAAAGGTCATCTCATCAGGAAGGTGGGAAACCCAGCTACTCATTAAATCGAGGATGCGAGTTTGGGGTTGGAGGCGATCGCGGTACAGTTGGGTTAACTGCTGGATAAACCCCTCATCCACGTGGGTGACAAAGCGAGGAAAGGCATAAAACTGGCGATCGTCGCTAGAATCGAGCTTAGTGCGGTCTTGGGGTTTTAAGAGCATGATGAATTGAATTCAAACTTAAAGTAGACTGAAAATGATTACGGCTCCCTTTTCCACTATAGAGGATTCTCCAGGGTTGGCTGGATCGGTTCTTTTCCTGGTAAGGAGGGTTCCATGGTTCCGAGTATTTTGATTTTTTTATTGGTGGCGATCGCCTGTCTGTCGAGTTCCTTGGTGGTGATTCAGGAACCCTATGAAGCCTTAGTAGAGCGCTTGGGAAGGTATAAACGCACCCTCAAGGCCGGTGTTAATTTTATTATACCTCTCGTGGACAAAGTGGTGATCAGAGCCTTGATGAGCGAGCGTCTGCTGGATGTCCCCCCCCAACAAACCATCACCAAAGACAACGTATCCTTAGAAGTCGATGCGATCGTCTACTGGCAAATTGTCAACCTGAAACGGGCCTATTATGCCATTGATAATATTGAAAATGCTCTGGAAAATCTGGTGTTAACCAATTTGCGGGGGGAAATTGGTCGTCTCGAAATGAATCAAACGTTTTCCGGGATTAAAGAAATTAATCAAGCCTTGCTAGAGCAAATTGACTCAATTACGGACTCTTGGGGAGTTAAGTTGATTCGGGTAGAAGTCCGGGATATTACTCCTCCGAAAACCATTCTTGAATCCCTAGAACAAGAACGAGCCGCAGAAAGTAAACGATTGGCCTCAATTACCGAAGCCCAAGGAGGAGCGCAATCGATGAAAATCCTGGCTGATGCATTAGGAATGGATTCTAACAGCCTTGAGTTTATTCAATTTATTATTGCCCAACGGTATATAGAAAGCAGCGAAAAGCTCACGAATAGTCCGAATTCTAAGGTCTTCTTTATGAATCCTGGAGCTTTGAACGAAACCCTCACCAATCTTTTAGAATATGAACGGTCAAATTTGAGGAAAATTGACCTGCCCCCTGAGTCTGCACCTGGAAATGGAAAGGAGTAATTTTGATATTAGGCATGTTCTTCTTGGTAATTGGCTAAATGAAAAACAATCCGAAAGGCTTCGTCTAAGGTCGTGTCTTTCTCTGTTTTGATGCGTTTGATTTTAGTTTTATTCAATTTAGAAATCAGTTCTTCATAGGTATCTTTCTCGGCGGATGCATCCTGGCGATTGATGGGGGAAATAATCCGATAATCACAACCATAGCGTTGACACTCTAAACTTCCGTATTTGCTTAAGCTTCCGTTGGGATTGATGTAAGACAGAACTTCAAAATCAACAACTCTAGTTTTCATATCCTTAATCTTCCGTAGGTTAGAACCAAAGGTCAATCCGGATGCAGACCGCGATTAACTCTTATAGGTTCATCATCCCCGATCGCCAGCCAAATCTCTGTGACTGAGGTAAGTAAATTTGGTGAGATATCCAAGAGAATGGATTGATCTGAAGCGGTAGAGAGGGGTGAGCGATCGCCCCTGATTTGGAGATCTCGATCACACCTGTCCTCTCTAACTCCTAGTTATACGGACTCATCGGATTAGACTCTAAATACATATGTGAAAAGAATTTCATGGCTGTACTCCAAATCAAATAGCCTTGCTGGTTAAGATGCAAGCCATCCGTGGTCAACTCTGCCCGTAGATTCCCTTGGGGTGTAGCGAATAAGGGATACAGATCCAGATAATAGGCTCCTTGGGAATGAGCCAGAGTCCAAAGTTGTTGATTGAGTCGGCGAATGCGTTCATTGGGTACTTGCAAGAGGCGATCGCTCTGTTCCCAAGTTGCTTGTTCTCCCTGATGGGGCAAAATCGATTGCACCACCAATTGGGTTTGGGGATGATTCCACTTTAAGTCCTGAAGAATTTGCTGATAATTCTCCAAAACCTCGCGATCGCTCACCCCTTTGAGTAAATCATTAATGCCAATCAGAATAAAGATGGTGTCGGGTTTCGTCCGATCTAACAGGGGTAAGCGGCGATATAATCCCGCCGAAGTTTCCCCAGAAATTCCCTGGTTGAGCCAAGTGCGTCCAGGGGGCAACAATGCTGGAGGAAACCATAAACTAATGGAATCTCCCGCTAAAACTGAGAGATTTTCCGGTTGTTTCGCGGCTGCTACTTCCGCTTCTTTAGCCAGCAGTTCCACCCATTCTTGATAGGTGAGATGATGGCTCTGAGGGACATAGGGAGGAGCTGGGTTAACACTCTCTGGGGACTCAGTATTGCTCGTATTGACTGAAAGGATTTGGGCTTGAGCCGGGATACCTGAAGGATTATCGGTCATTGACACCCGCGATCGCCCTTCGACCGAGCCAATCTCGCCCTGCGCCTGGATCAGCAATAAACTTAAGACCACATTGGCAGACAGGGATAACCCGACCCAAATAGGAATTTTTTTTCTGTGGCTGAACACAACCCTACACCGAATCAACAGACTTATAACCCATCATAATAGGACGGGAGACAAAAAATGAATACCGCTAAGGAGGATAACGTCCTTAGCGGTCTGGAACTGAGATTCAAATCTGAGCGAACAGTCGCGCCAAACGCATAACCCTCTAATGATCGCTGCTTCCTACACTAGAGCTTTTAATTGCATCGGCCATGCCACCGGCGATCGCGCTCGACTCTTTCAGGAATCCACTGTAAGCTTCCATGCCATGTTCGGCAATATCCAACCCTTCAAACTCTTGTTCGGGATGAACCCGGATACCCACAGTTGCTTTTAGGGCTAACCAGAAAATGCTACTGAGGAGAACGGTAAAGCCACCAATCGTTAGAATACCGATAATTTGGGCAATCAGTTGATTGGCTCCACCGCCATAAAACAGGCCCGATTCCGTATTAAACAAGCCAACAGCTAAGGTTCCCCATGCGCCATTAACTAAGTGAACCGAAATCGCACCCACCGGGTCATCAATTTTGAGAACCGTATCGAAGAAACCAACCGCATAGACCACCAAGATGCCAGCAATCACACCAATGATCACAGCTCCCAGATAGGACACTCCATCACAGCCAGCCGTAATCCCCACCAAACCGGCGAGAATACCATTAATGATCATCGACAAGTCAGGCTTACCATCCTTGAGCCAAGAAACCGCCGTTGCTGATACCCCACCTGCGGCAGCAGCCAGGTTAGTCGTCACCGCAATATAGGGAACCGCTTCATCAGCAGCCAGTTGAGAACCAGGGTTAAATCCAAACCAGCCAATCCAAAGAATCAAACATCCCAGGGTGGCAATACTCATATTGTGCCCAGGAATCGCACGGGCTTGGCCATCTTCATATTTACCAATCCGGGGGCCTAAGAATGCAGCTCCCATCAGAGCAGCCCAACCCCCAACGGAGTGAACCACAGTTGAACCGGCAAAATCAGCAAATCCCGTATCGAGGAAACCGATATCGCTTAACATACCGCCACCCCAAACCCAGTGACCGGAGATGGGATAGCCAATCCCCACCAGTAGTAGGGAGAAGAGAACAAAGGCGATAAACTCAATCCGTTCGGCGACTGCTCCGGAAACAATGGTGGCAGCAGTTCCGGCAAAGGCAGCTTGGAAGAGGAAGAATACCGGAATCGGTAAACCCGCAGGGAAGGGATCGAGTCCGTAGGTTCCCGGATCGGTGCTGCTGAGGAACCAACCGCCCCCTCCGATGAAGCCATTCCCTGCACCAAACATGAGGGAGAAGCCGATCGCCCAAAAGATCAGGGTCGCTAGAGCAAACACGATCAGGTTTTTCGCCAGGATGTTGACGGCATTTTTCTGCCGACAGAATCCGGTTTCTAACATGCCAAACCCAGCATTCATGAAGATCACCAGGATGGCAGCGATTAAGATCCAAATGGCATTCAGGACTCCTTGGATATATTCCGGAGAGCCTGGAACCACTTCGGCTGCTTCTTGGGCTTGGGCAGCCACTTCCCAAATCACCACAATAATGGCTGATAGGGGAATACAGGCGATCCAATTTAGAGCATTACGACCCAACAACAGGCGTAGGGCACTCAGTTGGGGCTGTTGCCTCCAGGACTTATTAGCCCAGAAGTTTGGGAGATTTTTCGGACTCCCTCCGATATCAAGGCGTTGAGTTTTCAATGATTGTCTTTCCATGAATTTCTTGATCTGAGAATTACCGCACGAAATTGGAGATGCAGCTTACTCATTGAGTAGGGGACGACAAATAGCCTTCCAGCTTTTCATAGAACCAGTCCAATGAAGATGAAGTCAAACTCAATGCCGATTTTAAGGTTTACTTAAGCTTGGCTACTCCTTGAATTGGTTCCGTAAATACGATAGATAGATTGCATCAATTCTGATGGGTTTATTCTGTATTACAGAATACTTTTTTCCAATTCAATTGAAAATTTATGTTACTTATTTTCTAAGTAATCTTCATATCCGAGTCGTTCTAATTGGGTTTGTTTCTCAATTACGGATTGATTAAGCTGGTGGCGATAGGCTTGAATCTTTTGCAGTAAGTGGGGTTGGTGGGTGGCTAAAATTTGGATGGCCAACAGTCCGGCATTCTGAGCGTTGCCGATCGCCACGGTGGCCACGGGAATGCCCCTGGGCATCTGAACAATGGAGTAGAGGGAGTCGAGTCCTTGCAGATGACGGGAGGCTACTGGTACACCAATGACCGGTAAAGGCGTTAATGAAGCCACCATTCCCGGCAAATGGGCCGCCCCTCCTGCCCCAGCAATAATTACCTTAATGCCCCGTTCGTGGGCTTGTTGGGCATAGGTAACCATCCGTTCGGGAGTGCGATGGGCGGAGACAATGGCTACTTCTGCGGGCACTTGAAAGTCTTCGCAGACGGCGATCGCCGCTTTCATCGTCGGCAGATCGGAATCACTGCCCATAATAATACCAACCAGAGGATCGGACATAAGCGTAGAGTCTTAAGATTCAGGATTTGATACGATGCAATATAGCGCTTAACGGAGGTCAAAATGAGCATTTATTTGGGCATCGACATTGGAGCAAGTACCGTAAAACTGGGATTATGGGATTCTGAAAACGGGGTGATTGGCGATCGCCTAGACAACCCTAGCCGCGCCTCCGAAGGCCCCGATGCCACCGTCAACGTGATTCAAGCGGCTGCTAAAGAAATCTTCAAAGTCAATAACATTAATTCAGATGAGGTTAAGGCGATCGGAGCATGTTGCCCCACGCCCATCGACCCTTCAGGCATGTGCGTTTATCCCACCAACATTGATCGCTCCTGGCAAGGCGTAAACGTCAAACAGAAACTCTCCGATACCTTCAACCTACCCACACTCCTCCTCAACGATGGCGATGCCGCCGCCTACCGAGAATACACCGTCAGAGAAGCCCAAAATAAAGCCTCCTCCTCCATGGCTCAGTTTATTACCGGAACTGGCTTAGGAGGAGCCTTAATCATCAACGGTAAAGTCATTTCCGCTCCTGGAGTCGCCGCCGAACTCGGTCATATCGTCACAGATACCAGCGAAAATGCCGACCTTTGTGGATGTGGAGCAACAGGATGTGCTGAAACCAGAGCCTCCTTACTCGGCCTCAGAAACATGGTCAAACACCGACAAGCCAAAGGCAACGTACCTGAAGCACTTCAAGGCGACCCCATGGAAGTCGCCAAAATCCTCCGCGAACTCGGTCAGTCCGACAACCCCCTACAAGATGTTACTGACATCTGGCATGAATACTTTACCAATCTCGGTAGAGCTGCCCGAAGCGTCCTCAATATTGTCGGCTGCGACCTGATTGTGATTTCCGGTGGAGCGCAAGAAAGACGCAATACCGCATCCGATTCTTCCTATGAACGATTTAAATCCGATGCCATTGGTTGGATTCGCCATGAAATTGACCACACCTTCCCCCATCTGAAAAACACCAGAGTCGAATGGTCAATTGATACCCTATCCGACAGCGCCGCCTATGGTGCAGCACAATACAGCGCTACCCACTGGTAATCGGTAATCGACATTGGTCACAAGCAATCCCCGTAGGGTGGGCAGGATAAAGCTTGTATATCTTCGGAAATATGGCTTATGTTCCTGCCCACCCTATCCGCTCATTTAGGTTTGCTATATTACAAAATTTGGTCATCTAGGGAAAAGTCCACCTCTAGTTTATCTTTACCTTGAGCCAGATAATCGGTTTCAAAGGAATCTTTTAATCCAGACACTAGGTCATATTTGGGCTGCCAATGGAGTTCAGTTTTGGCTTTGTGAATATCGGCGAAAAAGTGCTGAGAGCGCATGGGGAAGGCTTTGCGTTTGCCGAAGTCAAATTGTTTGGGATCGTAATGAACAATTTGGATATCTTCAGCAGATTTTCCACAGGCGATCGCACAAGCTTGGGCTAATCCATCAAAGGTGACGTAGCGATCGCCAGAAACATTATAAATTTGACCGATTGCCTGGGAATTGCCCAAAACCGCCATCATCGCTTGGGCTAAGTCGTAACAATGACCCAATTGGGTAATGGCATTCCCTGAACCGGGGATGGGAAGGGGGCGATCGCGCACAATGCGGTCAAAGAACCAAGCTTCTAAAGGATTATAATTCAACGGGCCGTAAATATAGGTGGGGCGAATAGAGGTAAACGGCAGTTGCTTTTCACTCAAGTATTTTTCCGTTTCAAACTTTCCTTTATGGCGGCTTTTCGGGTCTACCGGATCGCCTTCAATATGGGGCATTTGCTCCGATTTTAAGTAGACTCCAGCCGAACTCATATAGATAAAATGTTTCACCTTACCCGCGAATAAGTCCGCCAGGGGTTGAGTATCGCTCAGTTCCCGCCCATTATTGTCAAAAATGGCATCAAATTCTTCACCCGCAAGCTTATCTTGGATTTGGGCCTTATCCGTGCGATCGCCATGAATTTGAGTCACCCCTGCAACGGGAGCCGGTTTATTGCCTCGATTAAATAAGACCACTTCATGACCTTGGGCAACCAATAATTTTGTTAAATACACGCCAATAAACCGCGTGCCACCCATCACCAAAACTCGCATAGCGTTTCCTTGTTTTTACAGACTGTTTTTTAGATTCTAAGTTCTAGTTTATCATCACCTATTGCCTAGGGCGAAGTGCTGGCCATCCATTGCACGCACTTTTGAAGTTCAGCCTGCATCACCTCCACAGGAGCATGATAGCGGCGACCATGGCCGGGTAAAACCCACTCAAAGCGGTAAGCCGTGAGTTTTTTCATGGATTTGCGTAATTCTTCCCAGGAATACCAACAATGGCGACGAAAGGCAATGAGTTGTTGTAAAGAATATGACCAAGCCACATGATCGCCGCTAAACAGAAATTGATGGCGGTAGAGTAGCACGGTGTGTCCTTTGGTGTGACCGGGAACGGGGATAATCAGGAGATGGGGAGCGAGTTCGATCGGCTCTGTGCCTGTTAAGGGCTGTTCAATGCCTTGGGTGTCATCCGTGATATCATCTTCATGCAACAGGCGATCGCAGCCAAAGCGATCGTGGAATTTCTGGTGATCCGCCACATCATCCTTGTGGGTTAAATATAGCCAGCGTATCCCTCCCATGGCTTCAATTCGTTTCACTAGAGGGGGAGTGAACCGGGGAGAGTCTACCAAAATATTGCCGTCTGGATGCTGGATGAAATAACTCACTGCACCGAATGAGGATTCAGAATGATAGCCACAATGGTAGACATTATCGGCGATCGGTATCGGAAAAGTCTCTTGAGCGGCTTTAATATCTTGGGGTTTCTCCACCGTCCCAATAGAAGCAGTGGGACAAGCAAGCAGTGCTTGTAAGGCGTTTTGGCGATCGCCCCAATTCTCCGGTTGATGGTACACAGCCGATTGTCCATTATCGCGATAGAAGACTTGCGGAGCCATCCACCGACAGGTATCACAGTCAATACAAGTGCGATCGACAAAAAAATCTCCAGCTACATTTTCGGGTCTGCGTTCAGTTTGGGTTGCCATAATCTTTGAGTTCCTGAGTGCGTTTTGCTCATTGCATCTATTCCTAGCCTAGCAATCCCTTTTTCTTAATAGCACACAGTTATGCTATAAAAGTTACTTTGTTTTTTCCGAGATGTCACCACACAAGTATCTAGATTGCCAATTTTCGCGGATATAAATCCATAAAAATACGAGTTTTTAACGACTGCTTGTATATTTATTTTTACAAAAAAATCAAAAACACTAAAATTATTCTCCTGAAAAATGTAAAGTTTTATTACAAAATCCGCGATTTTGCATAAAATCGCCCCAAAAAAACTGAGTACCTTATAGAAGCCTCAGTAACTCTGCGGATTCTCTGTTTGTTCTGCATCAGGAGAAAACCCATGTCGCTGTTCGACCGATTGAGAAAAAAAAGCCCCAAGGATCGTTATCCCCAGGACTCTCAAACCTTTATTCTGGAACCGATTTTAACGCCGAGTGGCTTAGTTGATGGTTTTGAGGAAACCCCCGATCCCCTTCCCCTAGAGGGTTTAGAGGACTTTGAGGAATTGGAAACCCCGATAGAGGAGGTAGAGCCATCTGAACTCCCGGTTTCAGATGGAGAAGATTTAGGCGATTTAGAAGAGTTAGAAGAGCTGGAATTTATTTATGATTCAGAGCCTGAAGATATAGAAGAGGAGTTCAGTGAATCGGTAGACAGTGAAACCACGGAAACAGATACGGAAACACCAACACAAGTATCGTCGATTAAGGAGATTGAACAACCAGAACGTTTAGCTCGTGAGTCTGAGGAGGTTTCAGGGGATGGTCAAGAAGACGCAAAAACCGTCACCGAATCCCAAGAAGGGTTAGAGGCTGAGTCTGACGATCGCCAAGAAGAAGGGGAGGAAGAGGCAGAAACCCTTGAAGAGCAGACAGATCTAGAGCTTGTAGAAACTTCCAGTGTTGAACCCTCTTCCGAGCATTCAGGAGTGTTTACCGTAGGTGAGACGGGAAAAGTCAGCGTCAATTTCCTGTTTGATGGTGGCAAATATGAGGGAGAGGTTGGACTGTTTAGTTTAGCCAATATGGAGGAGCTAGAACCGGGTTCCGAGGCGTTTATCCAGGAAGCAACTGAGCGGGTAACCAGTGATTCTGAACGCGGTCATATTCTGATTTCCGATAGTACAGAAGGCGCTAAATTTAGCGGTCAGATGTATGAATCCCGCGATTGGAATCAGGGCGAGTATCAAGGGGTGAAAACCTTTGAGATGGAAGCAGGAGGAGAATATGGGTTGGTGGTTTCTCCGGATGGGGGGATTTCTGACGCGGCTGAAGAAGGTAGCCCTCTATACTTTTCTACCCATCCAGAGCATCAGGAACGGATCGCAGATATTACGGGACATGGACGAGCATTTGCCATTGAAGACTGGAAAGATGGAGACAGGAACGATCTCATTTTTCAGCTCACTGGAGCGACGGGAGATTTACCAGAGTTAGATGAAGTTATTGATTCCGAATTGGATTGGCGGGAAACCGAAACGGGTGAAGAAATTCTCGATCATCTCAATCAGGAATTTCATTCCGGAGTCTTCACCGTTGGCGAGTCGGGAGAAGTTGAAATTGACTTCCTCTTTGATGGCGGCAAATATCAAGGCGAGGTTTCCATTTTTAGCTTAGAGGGAATGGAAGAATTTGACCTGGACTCGAAGGAATTTATTGAAGAAGCCGCGCGTCGCAGTTTGTCCAATTCCACTGAAGGTCATATTGTCATTGTCGATAAGATTGAAGGGGCTAAGTTTGAAGGCCGTTTAGGAGAGCGATCTGACCACAGTGACGGGCAATATTTGGGCGTGAAAACTCTACAGATGAATGCTGGCGATCGCTTTGGCGTTATGCTAGTTCCCAACTCCTCGGTTAAGCATGTCTTTGAACGTCCCGATATTGAAGGATCGGCGCGTCCCCTATTCTCCATGGCAACCGCGAATCCTGATGACGGATTTCATGTGGGACAAATTGCCGATGTTACCGGAGAAGGCAAAACGTTTGTGATGGAAGATATCCGGCTAGATAAAGGCAAATCGGACGAAGATTACAATGATATTATCTTCCAGATTCGGGGCGCAACCGCCGAAGTCATTCAGATGGATGAATTAATCGATCCAGAGAATGATTGGCGAGAGTCAGAACTGGGACAAAAGATTGTTAACTATGCCTTGGAACAACCCCAATCTCCTGAAGTTTTTGCTCCCATTGCCGATATTGTTTTAACGTCAGGACATCCAGCACAAACCGTTAATCTTTCGCAAGTTTTTCAAGATGCCGATAGCACCAACTTAACCTATACGGTAGTTGAGGGCAATAGCGATACTGTTTCGGTCACTGTAAATAACCAAACTCTCCAGGTCAATCAAGGAGAAAAAACCGGAATTCATAATGTTGCTATTCGCGCCACAGATGAGTTGGGTAATTCAGCGATTCATTCCATGAAAGTGGTTACCAGTACCTTAACTCCAGAAGAGATTAATTCACTCAACACCACTTTAGGTCAACTCCAAAGCGCCATGAACTTAAATCCCCAGGATATTACCGTGGGATTAAGTAGTCCGGCAGGGGAGCGAGCCGTAGTTCAACTTTCTGGTATTGTCAATAGTCATCCGGGGTTAAGCGATATTTTTGCCGAGCCGCACTTCCTGCCTCAAATTGGCATTACTCCGGCGAATGTTGCCACCATGCAACAGTTTATGTTTGGTGAGGATTTAGCCTTAGATTTGAATCTAGATAATCCGGAAACTCCTGCCATTGAGACGTTAGCTGATGCTTTAAGCGATAGTGGCAACCCGAATTTAGACCTGTATCAAATCAATGGCGATCGCCTGGCAGCAGAATTAGCAAACCCAGAAGAAGCTACCCTGGTTACTCTCACTCCAGAAGGGGAGATTTTACCGGTAGAAGCTGAAGCGGAATCTGGCGATACTCTCACTGATGAATCTCCTGGAGAAACTGAAACGGAATCGGTTGATAATCCAGAGAATGAATTACCGGTAGACTCGGAATATATCTCAGAAGAAGAACCGGAAGAAAGCCAAGCAGAAGCTTTAGCCGAGTTCCTCGAAGAAGATGTAGAAACATCCCAGAAAATTTTGGACAGTGTGGCAGAATTAACCGCAGAAATTGAAGCCCAAACGGAAATTGATCCGGAAACTGAAGAGCCGGTTAATCCTCCACAGATTACCTCAGAGCAATTGCGGGAACATTTGATTGAAACCGTAGAGGTTGAAGTTGCGGATAAATTTATCAACTGGTGGGATAGTGCTACGGAAGAGACTGAGGATCTGTTAACGGAGGAAACCGTAGGAGAAGCTCTGGAAATTGAGCGAGAGCGCTTGCGGCAAGAACAAGGCTTAACTCAGGATTTGATTGACAACAGCGAGGGTTATTCTGACTTGCTGACGGCGGAAGTTAGCGAAACGGAATTACCCGATTATGATGTGGTTACCGAGCGGAGTCGAGGTGCGGATAATACGATTGAAATTCCTCAACCGGAAACCTTAGCCACTCGGTTAAGAAATGCGCCTCCTACACCCGTGGCAGTGATCGATCATGGATTTCATGGAGATGAAACAGTTGACGCTTTAACTTCGGTAAATCCTTTGGCTGAAGTTAAGCGCATGAATGCCAATAATTGGGTTGCTCGGTTAATTAAATTTGTGGATCAAGTGCAAGAGTCTGGCGAAAATCGTGGCATTGTTAACCTGAGTTTCGATTTAACCCAAATTGATGATGAGGGACGGGTAACGACTCGTTATGAACTGACTCCGGATGAGCAAATTGCGATTCAATATGCCTTGGAAAATAATGTTTTGTTGGTTGCTTCTGCTGGAAATACGGGCGGCGAAATGTCGGCTTTGGGGCGTGCTGCTCAACAGTTTGATAATATTATTACGGTGGGTGCGATTGATGTTTGGGGGAATCCAACGGACTATTCTGCCAGTGGAGAAGGTTTAACCTTGGTGGCTCCCGGTGGAGAGTTTGAAGGGGATCATAATGCCTTTGTGGGAACCTCAAAATCAGCCGCTTATGCGTCGGGTGCGGCATCTTTGGCTTGGGCAATTAATCCGGAGTTGAACTATCAACAAATCAAGCAGGTTTTGGTGCAAACGGCGGTAGATTTGCAGGCTCCGGGTTGGGATGCACAAACGGGTGCGGGGTTGCTGAATGTGGAGGAAGCAGTGCGGATGGCAGCGACGTTGCAAGCAACGACGTTGCGGAGTAAGGGTAAGCTGGAGATTACGAAGTTTGCCGGTGAAGATAGGGTAAAAGCGGCACTGCGGTTAGCGTCTCCGGAAACTCAAGCGGCGATCGCCCAACTCTTGCAGCAAAAACAAACTCTGGAAGCGCAACAGACGAGCAATACCAAGCTCTCGAAGCTCGAAAAGCAGGTGAAACAGAACACCCAAACGGCGCTGACGGAGTACCAGCAGATTACCACGGAAGCCGCCACCAAGGGCGCTCAGGCGCAGCAGGTGGCGACAGCACTGGAGTTAGCGCTGCAACATCAGGCGATCGAGCAAGGGCAAGTGGATGAGTTTACCGCCAATATTGAGCGGTTAACCCAGGAAATTGAGACGTTAAAGCAGCAGAAAACTGCCCTGGAGGACGAGTATGGGGTAAAAGAGCAGGAATTTGGCGATCGCATTCAGCAAGCCACTCAAGTGTTGCAGGAAGCACAAGGCGACTACAAGGCTGAAGTTGGCAACAGTCAAGCCCCTATTTCTGCCCAACAATTGCAAGGTGCAGCCATCTTTTATCGGCAAAAATCGGGTGAATTATCCCAAGCCATTCAGCAATATCAAAGTTTTGCTAATGCCGAAACCATTCTCAAGGATAAATATCTCTATCCTGCTCATTTAGCCCAACAAACTCGCGCAATTGTCGATCAACTGGCAGCCGCCTTAGATGCCCAAGCCGCCCGGTTAACCGATCCTAATAGTACAGAAGAGCAGGTAAAAGCAGGCTATCAAACCATTGCTAATCTCAGCGAACAAGTCCGGCAAAAGAGCCAAATGAGTGCCGACTGGCATCATGACGAGTTGCAGCAATTTAAGAACACCACTGGGTTGACAGGATTAATCAGTGGTGCATCGCGAGAAGATCATATTCGCCAGCGAGATTTGTTTGAAAAATTGGTCAGCCAAGCCTCAACTAATCATCAATCCTCCTCCTATTGGGGTGGTTTACCCAACGTGGCAGCAGATGCCATGGCGAGGGAAGTCGAAGCTCGTGAAATGCAATTGAAAGCCGAGCAAGATTTATGGGAATTGACTCAGGCAGACTCCGAGAAAGATATCGCCTTTGTTGAACTGAAATTACAGCAAGCGGAGGCAGAATTAGCCAAGTTTGAGACTAAACAAGCTGAAGCCGAAAACCTCGCTAGTCAAACCGAGCAGCGTGTCAAAGACTTGCAAGACGAATTAGAAACGTTGCAGGATAACTGGGCAACTGTCCAAAGTCAGTGGGAAGAGTATCTCGCGATTAACCGCGCCTTTTTACCGGCTGAAACCCAAAAGCTGATTGTGGAAAATCGCTTGCAAGATTTGCAGGATGAACAATTGCGTTTAGAGCAGTTGAAGACGGATATTCAGCAAGAGTTAGTCCAGAATAACTCGGAAGACTTACAAGCTCAGTTAGAGGAAGTCAATCGTTATCTAGAGGAACTGGAACAAGAGCAACTTTTGGCATCAGTTTATCAAACCAGTCTTGAATCCTCTATTTCCGGTTCTGGGGAAGTCAATACGCTGATTAATCGCCCCCAAGATTTGCAGGATAATTATGAGCAAGCTTGGGATAACTGGCAAGTGGCAATGGCTGCACAAAATTTAGCTGCAAGTGCTTTAGAAACCACCCAAACCTCTAATTTAGATGAGCGAGAAGTATTGACTCAGTTACGAGATGAACAGCAACTAAAACAAGCTGAATTAGATGAGGTGCTTTTACAGAAACAGCAACTCGAAGCCGAGCAACTCAAAGCACACCAAGACTTAGAGTTTACCACTGTCCAAATCCGCACTCAAGAATTATTGCTAGAAAGCTTAACCGCACGGGATCTAGCCTTAGCCGATGGAGAAGGATTTTACAACGATTTAGCGGGGGGATATCAGGATAAACTCTGGTATTGGAACGATCGCACCCAACAATATCAGTATAATGGCGCTGAAGCCACTTCTCATCAGCAATCATTGCAACATGCCTCCTTCTTAGCTGGAGAGCGCAACCGGGTATTTTCCCAGATGAATGAAGCGCGGCAACGGATTACCGAATTGCAACAACTTCAGGCACAACAAGCGGCGCAGAGAGACCAACTTTTGGCACAATCTGCACCCATTGAGAGTCAAATTCAAGGATTACAAACTGAATTGGCAGATTTGGATGCTGATATTGTGCCTTTAGCGGCGATCGTCGATCCATTAGTCGAACAAGAAGTTGAGCAACAAACGGCGTTAACAGAAGCCAGCAATAGCACAGATTCTGCCTTATCTGAATTTGTGCAAATGGCATCCGCCCAAGTTTCAGCTTACGAGCGCTTGCTACAAGTAGGAATCTTGCTCACCCCGGAAAATAAAGACTATTTTGCCACCGAAATTCAACCCCAAGTTGAAGCTTACATTGCCCAGTTGCGCCAGCAGGAACAAGCATTAGTGGCTGAAGGACTGAACTTAGGTTTGGATGAAGCAGCGAATAGCTTAGAAGAGCAACTGGAAAATGCCAAGCAAGCACTGATTCCCATTGACTTGAAGCAGCAACTCGATATTGCCCAAAAGTTGGACACTTACGAGACGAGAGTCGAAGCTTTAGAAGCACTTTTGGCTTCTGAAGATGCAGCCGATAAAGCGATTCAAGAAGATACTGTTGATGCCTATCAGCAGCTTGCAGATACGGTAGAGCAAGACTTACAGAAAGCGCTAACCCATTGGACAAGCCATTTTAAGGAAGCGGCTCAGTTCACTAAAGATTTAGTTAAAGAGCAGCGCAGGCTATCCCAAAAAGCAGACAACTTGGTGGATAAAATTACCACTGAGTTTGCCAATCCCCATGGCGAATACTATCGCAGTGAAACCGAGTTGCAGGAAGCGCTATCCATTTTATCGGTTGGCGTACAACGGGAAGGAGAACTGGAGCGAACTACCACACAAATGGCTCAAGATCTTGAGCGCTTGCAGGCACAGTTAGCACAAGATGAACAATTTTGGAACAAGATTGCGCCCATTGTGGCTGAGTATGGCATTGACTCCAAGCAGAAATTGCAAGAGTTGCTCAATGCGACGACTGCCGGTTCCCAGAATTATCAAAATCTGTTGGCACAAGCGAAGGCAAATTACTCTCAGTATTCAAATTCTGGGCATGTGGCTCTGCAACAAGCCAATTGGAATGAAGAGCAAGCGAAAATTCAATGGGATTTGAGTCGGAAAAATGGCCCCTATTGGTATGAAGATCGCTGGGTTTGTCGCAGGAATTTTTGGGGTAAAAAGAAATGTGGTTGGGAAACTATCACCCACATTGACTACCACTGGATCGCCTGGGAAAATCATGAAAATACGGGCAAAGCTTTGCGGCAAAAAGCCTTAAGTGACTTAACCGAAGCGCAGAGATGGCATCAAGAAATCCAGCGCTTAGAACCCTTAGCGCAAGCGTGGACAGAAGCTCATGCTGCGGCTAAAGATGCGGAGTTTGCGGTGACGGGAACGGAGAATTTTATTGCTGAGTTGCAAGCGGGACGGGAAAATATTGCCGATACGCAAGCACAGGCGGATCTGCTGAATTCTCTGCTGCCCATTTTGCAACAACAGTTACAGGATGCGGAGCGCAGTACGGATGTGGCTCGGTTGACGGTAGAGCAAGCATGGGATGAGTACGATCCGGCGGCACAAGACTACCGACAAGCCGTGGCTGAGGTGCTGGAAACTCAGGGAGAATGGGAACAACAGGCACTGCAAGCGAGCGATCGCCTCTCGAACATCGAAGCCTGGATCGATCGCGAAAGCCTTGCTCTAGGTACGGAGTTAACCCAGGTATTGGCGCTCAAACAGCAGCTAGAAAACCAACAGGATGCACTGGAAAACCGCATACTGGCAGCCACCGGAACGGAACTTACCGAGTTATCCGCAAAACTTGCCGATCTGCGATCGTCTCTCACTCAAGTCTCAAATAAAGCGGCTGTTCTCACCGCCCAACAGACGGCGCTGACGCAGAAACGCACCCTGGTGACTGCCCAGCATGAGGTGATTTCCGCCGAGCGCAACCTGCTCAATGCCTACCTCAAGAGTCCGGATGCAGATACGGATACCTTGCAACAACAGCTACTCGATGCACGGGCGGCTCTGGCGGAAGCTCAGGAGTTAGCCGAGCAAGCGGAAGCCAATAGCAAGGTGTTAACGACTCCGTTGCAAGAGTTACAACAGGATTTGCTGGCATACAATGATACTCATCTGCAAGCGGCGCGGGAGGCACAGGCACAGTTATCCCAGCTCTTGCAAGCGACGGAAGCCAATGCTAACTATACCTTGCAGGCTGCCCAGCAACAGCAGCGCGTCAACGATCTGGAGTTCCAGATTATCACCCGACTGCAAGAGGCAACGGCTGCCGGAAGTCAGGAAGCGAAGCATTTGCTGGATGTGGCTCAGTATCATAATTTGGCGACGGCTGCGGAAATTTACTTCCGTGACTATTCGGATTTGGCGAGCGATCGCGGCAGTAAATACGGATCGGCAGGAACCGATAATGATGTGGTTTTGGCACGGCAGTATCAGCAGGAAATGCTCTACTATCAGGGTTTGGAGGCACAAGCCCGCAACCAGGCAAACCACTTTAAGGCAGCAAAAGATGCGGCTCAAAGCCAGTTAGCGACTCTGGAAAACCAGCAAAATGCGGCTGCTGCGGAGTTAGCCCGGTTGAATGATGCCATTCTCCAGTCGAATCAGAGTATTGCCTTACACCAACAGGAATTGGCGATCGCCGAAGCGCGAGTAGAAGAGCTGGATCGCTTGCGCCAACAAACGGAAGATACGTTTATCCAGTTGGTGCGCTTAGAGCAGCTTAATCTGGCTCAAGCCCAGTTAGAGCAACAGTTTGCCGAGCAGCGTCAGCAGCAGATCGATACGGCGGTTGCAGATCGGCAGGAGCGTGATCGCCTGGAACTAGAGCGCCAGCGTCTCGAAGTCCAGTATCAGATCGAACAACTGAAACAAAAACAAGCGGATCTCGACTTGCACCAGGCACTCAACCAAGCGCGTCTCGATCTGGGCGAACCGGAACTCAAGCGCCCCCATAACCCGGCACAGTTGCAACAACTGACGCAACTGCAAGCGACTCTTGCGGCACTGCAAGGGCAAACCGCTACTCTGCCTCCAGACATCGACATTCTGTTAACCGAGGTGCAAGCGGAGATTGACGTAGCTCTGAAGGCTGAAGAAGCTGAAGCCATTCAGCCAACGCTGCTGGAGGCGATGAAAGTCCTCGTCGATCAGGCGGATCTTCATCAAGCGGAAATTGCCAAACTAGAGCAACAGGACTTACAAGACCGGATCTTGTTGCAAAGGGCACAAACGGACTTGCAGGGGGCGAGTCAGCAACTCTTGGAGGAACTGGAGCGATCGCAAAAACTCCAAGGGGAACGGGAAATCATCAATCCCCTGTACACCGAAGCCCTCACCAAAGTTGCCTATGCCGAGCAAGCGGTAGCCATGTCAGAAGAGATGGCACGCAACGCCAAAGATGCCCTCCAGCAAATTATTGACCAGCGCATTGCCCAACGCAAAGCCCGCAAGAAAGCCTTCTGGGGCGAACTCTTGGGCATGGTTTCCGGCATTGTCGGGCTACTGGGCACGATTCTCAGCTTTACCCCCCTCGCCCCCTTGGGCATCGCGCTCACGGCTGCCAGCGCCGGAATTAACGCGATTTGGGCGGCGGTTAACGGTGACTGGGCTGGGGCAATTTTCAGCGCGGTGATGGCTGGGGTGAATGCGCTCACGGCAGGTGCGGGGACGGTGTTCACCAGCATCAGTCAACAAACCGTACAGACGTTGCAAGTTCTGCAAAGCGTAGCTAATGGCGCGTTTAACGGATTCCGCTCCATTCAGTCCGGTGACAGTATCATGGGCTTCCTGCAAATTCTCGGTAGCGTCGCCAGTGGGGTTGTCGGTGGCTTGCAAGGAGCGATCGGTGCGGCGACAACCATGGCTGAGAAGATGTTGGTGCAAGTATTCAACAGCTTAAAAACGATTCCCCAAGCGATTTATGGCGGCATTAAATCCATTGAAAGTGGCGAATTGTTGGGTGGTATTCAAAGCTTGTTTAATGCGGCTGTCAGCTTGGGACAAAATTTCGCTGGAGTCTTCAATGATGTGGCGGCGGAAGCGTTTGAATATTTGGGCAAAGCTGGCAATACGGCGTTTGCCATTGGTAGTGCAATTGAGGAGGGAGGTATGACTTCTTGGCTTTCATCGATTAACAGTGTTTTGAATATTTGGGGGGATGATATTAAGGCGGCCATTGATGGCACTTGGGAACTGCCGAAGTTCCTGGGAAGTTTCGATCTCGGATCTAAGAGTGCTTGCAGTAATTAGATCCCCCCTTGCCCCCCCTTAGAAAGGGGGGAATAAAAAAGTCCCCCTTTCTAAGGGGGATTTAGGGGGATCTCCTCCTACCGGGAAAGGGCAAGATCCCCCCTAGCCCCCCTTGATAAGGGGGGAACAAGAAAAGCCCTCTGAATCAGGGGGGAATTAGAACCAGAAAAGTCCCCCTTTCTAAGGGGAATTTAGGGAGATCTCCTCCTACCGGAAAAGGCAAGATCCCCTCCTCTTAAGAAGGGGGGAACAAGACAAAAGTACACCATTCACACCATTACGAGGTTATTATGATTCCTGTTTCTTCTGTTGAAATCCAAACTCAAATTCTCGGTGCAGCGATCGCAATCATCGGTACAAACTTGAGCCTGCATTACAGCAGCGATCGCGCTCTTGGTCGCCAAGCCGCGTATACTCTCGATATTCCCTTGACGGGGAACGCTATACCGGAAGATTTGAAGCGGATTTTACTAGAAATTGAGTTCTTGGGAGACACTTCTCGTCAGTTCTTCAAACCTGAACCTTCCCAGCGCCATCAGTTTACTTGGAATGGCTGCGATGCTGAGGGGAATAAACGGACTGGAAAGCATCCGGCGACGGTACGCACGAGTCATATTTTCAAAGCGCCGAAGTTGCCTCACGTGCAAGAAAATACGACAACTTTAGGCGTTTGGGAGGCCAAAACAGTGGGGTTAGGTGGATGGACATTTAATGTTCATCACTATTACGATCGCGTCGGTAAGGTACTCTATTTGGGTAATGGAGAGCGCCGCACTGATGTTACAGCCATTTCCTCTGCTATACAGTACAGTATCGATCCCCCTAAATCCCCCTTGGAAAGGGGGACTCTCGCTAATGCCCCCCTTAAAAAGGGGGGTTGGGGGGATCTCAACGTACCTGATAACGGGTTTGCCATCCCTAGCGAGAGTGGGGGGTTATTGTATCTGTTTGATGAAAAAGGGACTCACCTGCAAACCGTGAATACCCTAACTCGTCAGGTGGTCTATCGCTTTGAGTATACGGAATCGGGATTATTGTCGGCGATCGCCAACACCCACGGTAAACAAGTCTCCATTAAACGGGATGAGCAAGGCAATCCAGTGGAAATCGTCTCGGAATATGGGGATTCCACTGCTTTATGTTTGAACTCTGACGGTTATTTGAATGCGATCGCCAATCCTGCGGGAGCCGTGTCTCAATTTGATTATACCCCCCTGGGACTGCTGACCCAGTTCAGCGATCCCAATGGTAATCTCTATCAGTTCGAGTATGACGATCTCGGTCTTTTGAGGAGTTATAACGAACCAGATGGTAGCTTCTTTATCTTGGAGAGAACCTTAACCGACCAAGGGTTTAAAGTCTCTCGCATTACCACCACTGGCAGGGAATCTACTTATCTCACTGAATCTCTGATTGGCGGAGGCGAGCGGCAAATTAATCAAGGATGCGGGGGTACGGGAGCGATCGTGGCAATTACGGATAAAAATGGTAATGAAACCATCACCTATCCCGACGGCACAATCCTCATCGAAGAAAAGCAAACCGATCCTCGCTTTGGTGACCTCGCTCCCCTGAGCAAACAGACGACATTTAAGACTCCGAGTGGTCGTGTGGCCACAGTTTCCAGTTCTCGCACGGTGGAATTGAGCAATCCTGATGATCCCTTGAGCATCCAAACCCTGACGGATACGGTAGAGTTTAACGGTCGTATTTCGACTACCACTTATGATGCGGTTAACCGCAAAATTTATTACAAATCTGCGGCCGGACGGCAAAGCGTTCTCACGTTAGACGAACAAGGACGGACGATCCAGAGCGAAATTCCTGGATTAGAACCCGTGCGGTTTAGTTATGGCGATCGCGGCCAACTCCTGTCTGTACAGCAAGGTGACCAGACTCTCCTCAGTTATCAATATGACCACAAGGGGCGGTTGTCGAGTCTCTGCAATGCGGAAGGCAATACCGTCCGCTATGTCTACGATGAAGCAGGACGGATTGTCGAGAGTATTCTGCCCAGTGGGAAAACCAATCGATTTGGCTATGATGCCAATGGTAATCTTACGGAGATTATTGTGCCCAGTGGCGCGGTGCATCGGTTGCAGTATAACGCGGTGAATGCAGAGGATGGGTATGTTCCGCCTGCGGTTTCGATCCCCTCCAACCTCCCCTTAACAAGGGGAAGCTATACCGAAAATTCCCCCCTTTCTAAGGGGGGTCAGGGGGGATCTCACTCCCACAACGAAGCCAAAAACGATCGCCTCAATTCCGAAAACCAGGGGGGAGCATATGCCAATACCTATGACTCCGAGCAGCAACTGACGAGTTCTCGGCTGCCGAGCGATCGCACCATTACCAGTCAATATAGCGATCGCGGATACTTGGAGCAAGCCAGCTATCCCGAAGCCACCATTGATGTGATTTATGAGCAAGACTCGGAGCGGGTGGCCAAGTTGGTACGCAGGCCTACCGATAACCGTCCCGCCCAGGAACTGTCCTTTAGCTATGATGATGGTTTAGTCAAAGAAATGACCTGGCGCGGTGTAGCGAATGGGTGCTATCGCTATCGTTACGACGAAGAGTTTCACCTGGTAGGAATGCAACTCGATGACCAACCAGAGATCCTCATGGAACGGGATGCGGATGGGTTGCTGATGCGACAAGGACGGTTGCAGATACACCGGGATGAGGCGACAGGTGCGCCGACTCGGATGACGGATGGTCGGATGGTGATCGATGTTGACTACGATACATTGGGTCGAGTTGTGTCTCGAACTCACCAAGTGAATGGGCGGGTCATTTATCAGTTACAGCTCAAATATGACGTGCTGAGTCGCATTATTGAGAAACAAGAAACGGTTGTTGGGAAAACCCAAACTCACCACTATACTTATGATGCTGACGGTCAACTCATTATCGTTCATCGGGATGGCGAACTGGTCGAGAACTATGTCTACGATGCCAACGGTAACCGGACTGAATGGCAACTTGGAACTGAACAGCATACCGCCAGTTATGACGCTCAAGACCGTTTAATTGAGTTAGACGGAACCCCCTATGAATTTGATGCCGATGGCTTCTTAATTCAGCGCGGCAATATGACGCTCAACTACAGCACGACTGGTGAACTCCTAGAAGTCAGTTGGCCGGATAAACCCGCGATTCAATACGCCTATGATAGTATGAATCGTCGCGTCGCACGGACAGATGAGAAGGGAACTGAGCAATATCTGTATGGCAATCTCGATCATCCCTTTCAGGTAACGGCAGTCCGCGATCGTTCTGGGGAGATTAGTGTTTATGAGTATGATGAATTTGGTTCCATGTTTGCGATCGAGCGGTCTGGTAGTTTGTACTATGTTGCTACCGATCAGTTAGGTACACCGCGAGTTGTTTCTGATATCAATGGTGAAGCGTTAAAGATTTTGGAGTACAAAAGCTTTGGTCACCAGCTTGGAGATAGTAATCTTGCTTTTGATTTGCCGATTAACTTTGCTGGTGGATTGAGAGAAGTTGATACAGATTTTGTGCGCTTTGGTTTCCGAGATTATGATTCTATAGCAAGTAAGTGGACTGCTAAAGACCCAATTGGGTTTGCTGCAAGAGAAGAAAATTTATATAGATATTCTATCAACGATCCCATCAATTCTCTTGATCCATCTGGTTTAGATCCTATTAATCCACTTGGCGGCCCTAATCCAGGAAATTATAAGAATTACAATCCACGGAATCAGCATAAAAAATGTGGCGATAAGAAAGTCAATCCGATTGAAAAGATCAAACCACCTAGACCCGCTCAAGATCAGCTAGATCGACAAAAGCCCCCATTTGCAAGACACAAAAGTGTTATGGATAAGATCAATCAGTTTTTAAAAATTTGGGGCAAAAAAGGATGGCCACCCATACGCAAATGGGGCTCTAGATTAGCTATAGGTGTAATACTTGCGGATGATGTTGTTGGAGTATGGGAAGATGAATGGTTAATACCAATTTTGTATCCGTATGCCAGTGAAGATTAGAGATATAGGGGAGATTGTGACCTTCAAACCGAACAACTGCCACTTACCATACAACCCAAAAATCACGTCCATTGCCAAACAAATGCGGCAAAATCCAACTCCCGCAGAACGGCAACTCTGGACATTCTTGCGAACCTTTCCCCGGCGATTTTTACGACAGCGCCCCATTGACAATTTCATCGTTGATTTTTATTGCGCGTCCTTAAAACTCGTCATCGAAGTTGATGGAGATAGTCATTACACTGAACAAGGTAAAGCGTCCGATGCCGAACGAACTCAAATCTTGCAAGGATATGGCTTAACCGTCATCCGATTTACCAACGAACAAGTGTTAACTAACTTTGAAGGAGTCTGCACCCAGCTACTAAGTTTTGTTTCTCAATCTCCCCCCTTGTTAAGGGGGGCAGGGGGGGATCTAACCGCTAACAGCGAAGGGAAAAACCTTCAATAATCTCTACTCAGGAATATCCTTAATAGAGATGATATTAGTGAGTTTCCTGGCATTTGATCCCCCCAACCCCCCTTAATAAGGGGGGCTATATAGGAAAAAATCTCCCCCCTTGTTAAGGGGGGCAGGGGGGGATCTAACCGTTAACAGCGAAGGGAAAAACCTTCAATAATCTCTACTCAGGAATATCCTTAATAGAGATGATATTAGTGAGTTTCCTGGCATTTGATCCCCCCAACCCCCCTTAATAAGGGGGGCTAGATCAGAAACATTCTCCCCCCTTTCCCCATCAACCTTTAACCTTGAGGAATCATCCCATGAACATCATCAAAACCCTATCCATCCTTCTTTTTGGCAATACCATCCTCGGTATTGCCTCCCCAGCGCAAGCTTGGATCTATAAATATCCATCTTCACCAGATTTCAACCCCCCAGAAGATTTGATTGATAATGTACTCAATCAAATTGCACAATCATCAGGTATATCTGTTTCTGCATTAGAAATCGTAGGGGCAGAATATGTGACTTGGACTAATGCATGTATGGGTTTTAGAGGAAATCTGCCTTTACCTGTATGTAGTTTTAAAAAGATAGCACCAAGTGGTTGGATTACTACAATACAAAGCAGTCAACAACGGTGGTCTTATCACAAGTCAAGATTAGCCCAACATTACCAGTGGAACGTTAATCCAGATACTCAAAACTGGGTTTACTCCATGACTGACTTCAGCTATTCGCCTTTTAATCCCATCATCTGGGATTTTGAAGACGAGAACTATCCCTTTTTCAATCCTTCCTCTGTTCAAGCACTCCAGTACACCACCGTGAATGAGTCCTTCACCATTGATGTCAAACCAGACAGCAATATCTTTAATCCTGGAGCCACTCAAGGATTAAGGTTGGGTATCGATATCCCAGAAGTGTTCAATCCTGAAAACTACAGACGGAGCGTCAGCTACCAAGTGGAAGTTCTAGCGGACTCCACTCCCCAACCCGTCCCTGAACCGGGGACTGTTGGAACTCTCGCCTTTCTGGGACTTTTGGGATTAAAAGCGATAGGTTCTCGCAAGCGTAAAGACGTTTAAAGAGAGAGCCGAGAAACCGGGTTTCTCAATCAAGATTTTGGTTGAGAGCCAAAAATTATCGCAGAAACCCGGTTTCTTTATTGGGGGCGATCGCCTCTAAAAATCTGAAATTATTGTAATATTTTGTACCTTTACAAAAACAGAGTGTAAAATAAAAAGAGTTAACCCTAATCAACTCGATTAATCACAATACAATGGGAAAAGTATTTACCAACCTCACCGTCACTAATCGCGCCGACGAAATTTTAGCAGAAGCTGGAGTAATTGCTGAAGCTCAAATCCGGTCAATTACCCTGAAAAATGTACTCGTCGATACTGGAGCGACAACCTTATGCTTGCCAGAAGAGGCGATCGCCCAACTCGGACTCAAACTCCTGCGAGAAGTCGATGTTGCCACAGCCATGGGAATTGGCAAAGCTGGGATTTACCGCGATGCGACCCTCTCAATCGGCGATCGCCAAGGAACCTTTGAATGTCTAGCATTACCCGGAGGTCGAGACCCCCTCTTAGGGGTTGTTCCCTTGGAATTATTAGGACTAGAAATAGACTTAAATAATCAAACCCTAAAAACCTTACCCATTAGTCCCACAGAAACCTATTTAACGATTTTGTAACCCATCTACCCAGACAAAACCATGACTTACACTTGTCGCCTAGCTACCCCAGAAGATACTGCAAAAATTGCCCCTCTCATGGCAGCCTTTAGCCAAGAAAGAGCGGACATTGACCCTACGCGGACTCTCAAACCTGACTTCAACTTTGAAAACTATATTTCTGACCGAATTGCCAAACCGTTACACTACTTTTGGCTCCTGGAACATACCGAACCCAAAGTACCGAACTACAGCGCCATAGTCGGCTATCTTTTTGTCTACGCACAAGACGAAGCACCCCCTCCCGATCTGCCGGAAGAACTCGCAACTCGCTACCTAGAAAATCGCATCCACGAACCCCGTCGCGTCGGTACAGCTTTAGCCTTCTATATCCATCCCAGACATCGCAAACCCAAGGCTATTAAACAACTGATTGAAGCGGGAATTCAACAAGCCAAAGACCTAAAAGTAAGCGATCTAGATGTGCAAGTAGGAGCCGATCGCAAAGGACTGCAAGCTCTCCTAGAACGCTGTGGCTTTACCCGCACTGCCGTTCAGTACACCTGTCACTTTAATCTCTCTCCCGATGAGGAATTACCCAGCCTCCATCCGCCCCATCCGAAGCAAAATCCGGTCAGTATCCCCGAATTCGATGCCCTTCCCCTCCGAGATCCGCAAACCCAGGAACTCGTTACCAACGCTGAAGGAAAACCTGTTTTTCTCAAACCCTTACGAAATGAAGCCGGGGAACTGTTAACAACAACCCAAGGACTCCCGGTTTATCCCACACCCGTGCAAGATCCGCAAACCCAAGCTTGGGTATTCGATCGCTCCGGAGAATTAGTCACCTGTCCCCTTTTACTCGGCGATCGAGGACAAATCGTTGAATATCAAGGTATTCCTCAATATCGCCCTCCCGTTTATGACATGAATCAGGGACAAGTAACCTTGAAACAAGATCGCGAAGGTCGCTATCTCTTTTGCGAACCGGAACGAGACTCCCAAGGCCATCTTATTTTCGATCCCAACGGGAAACCTGTATACAAACCGGAAACTGTTGCCAGTCAGTTACCCTCAATGCTCCCCCTAAATCACTCTTAAAACCCATAAACGCTATAGAATATGATGTATGACAATGAGTAAGGGCTTTCCTACAGGCATGAACTGACCCGCTTCGCAAAAAAGTTTTAATTTGTAATTGCAAGATGTCTTCCTTTCCCGACACCCTCAATCACTGGGCTTTTCCTTTTATCCAAGCATTGCGCGATCGCCGCATTGTCAATGGATTCCCTGACGGGACATTTCGCCCTGATCGCTCCATGACTCGCGCTGAATATGCCGTTATTCTGCAAGCTGCCCTACAACAACCCAAAAAAAGACCCTACACGCCGTTTATCGATGTTGGAGCCAATTTTTGGGCGACTCCAGCCATCATTTGGGCTTACGAGACCAACTTTATCTCAGGGTTTCCCGGTCGTCGATTTGGCCCCCAATCTAATATTACCCGGATTCAGATTATCGTCTCTTTGGTCAGTGGGTTGCGGGTGCATACCCTCGTCGATCAAACCCAACCCATCGCTCCCCTGGAGGAGATTTATCAGGATGCCTCTAGTGTGCCCCAATATGGACGGGAGGCCCTGCACTTAGCCACCCGCGCTAACCTGGTGGTGAACTATCCCGATCTGAGGGTTTTCCACCCCAACCGGGACGCAACCCGCGCAGAAGTGGCGGCATTTTTCTATCAGTCTTTAGTGCTGTTGGGTAAGGTTGAACCGATTCCCTCAGATTACCTCTTAGAAGTGTTGCCGGTTGGCCCGATTCGGGAGGGAAGCCGAATTTCCATTAATGGCAAAACCCGTGCTGCCACCTGGAATCAATGGAGTGATGGTTTATCGGTGCGAACGGCGATCGCCGATGCTGGGTTGATTCAGGGTATGGGAATTGACCTAATGAATACGGAGAACCCCAGCCAACAACCGATTCAATGGTACTCTCCCCCCATTCCCCTGCCCGCACAACGCCATCATCATTATCGTCATCTGGAGATTACCGACTGGCGAAAACAGCAGTCGTTTACCCTCGGTATTAACGGGGATACGTTGGTGATGACCAAGCCGATGACGAATGTGACTGGGATACACACGGAACCGATTTTGAACGGCGAACAGGCGATCGGTTTACGTCTGAAACTTAACCTCACCCAACCCACTGCCTATCAACTGAGCCAAGATACCTTTGATTGGCAAGTGACCCTGAATGCAGCGATTACCCAAACCCTTTTAGACGACTATCAAAATCCTGCAACGGTTACCCCAGAGAGCGATAATGCTCCGCATCGCTGGCGCGATCGCCCCTCCTCCGAAGAAGTCAACGAAGGGGAAGTGGTTGCTGATACCTCCCAACCCTTACGCCCCACCCTTACCGCCGATCCTCAGCATCTGTTAATTCAAGGCAACCTGCCCCCCGGACTCTCCGTAAAAGCCATTACCCAAACCCGTCCCTATACCTTAATTCTGGAAATTCGCCCCGATATTCCCCGCGATCGTAATATTATCTGGTTGCCGGGACTGCGCTGGAAAGAAGAGTACATCACATTAGGTTCCCATCAATTTCCAGTTACCTCCTTAACCCTGTCTCCAAATACAACTCCGAAACTCAATTTAGAGCCGATTTGGACGTATGCCCATACCATGGAAGGCACAACTCCGTTATTAAAAATGGGGGAATTGTGTCAAACATTAGCGGCCATTAATGCAGGCTTTTTTAACCGCAATAATCGATTACCCTTGGGTGCGATTCGTTGGCAGGGAACCTGGTATTCTGGCCCCATCTTGAATCGGGGAGCGATCGCCTGGGATAATCAGGGCAATTATGCCATTGACCGCCTCATATTAGAAGAAGCAATTACCACATCAACCGGGGCACGCTTTCCCTTAGTCGTTCTCAATAGTGGCTATGTTAAAGGCGGAATTTCTCGCTTTACTTCCCAGTGGGGCAAGACTTACACCCCCTTAACAGCAGGAGAAATTATCATCGTTGTTGAGAATAACCAAGTGACTCGCCATGTAGAAATTGCGGAAGAAACAGATATTCCCGATACAGGATACTTATTGGTGTTGCGATCGCTCTCCAGCGCCCAAGCCAGCCTCACCCCCGGCACAACCGTAACCCTAGAAAGTAACACCAACCCAGCTAACTTTAACACCTTTCCCCATATTATCGGCGGCGGCCCCTTACTGATCAAAAATCAACAAATTGTCGTCGATGCTGAATCAGAAGGATTTAGCCGTGCCTTCGCCCAACAATCAGCCATTCGCAGCGTTTTCGGCATCACGAACTCCGGTAAATTTATGCTCGTCACCATCCATAACCGCATCGGAGGATTAGGAGCCAGCTTAACCGAAACCGCCCAACTGATGCAGAAACTCGGAGCCATTCACGCCTTAAATTTAGATGGGGGCAGTTCCACCAGTTTAATGTTGGGCGGGCAAATGATTAACCGTCCCCCATCCACCGCCGCTAGAGTGCATAACGGCTTAGGCCTTTTCAGCACCTAATTGTTAATTATTAATTATTTCTTCATCTGATCTTTCAAATCTTGTAATTCCTGATCCGCTTCCCAACGGCGAAATTCCTCTTCCAAAGGATCGGGACTACTACCAATGCGAGTATAACCCTGATTCCAACCCGGAGGAGAACTGGTTGTTTTTTCACTCGCACTTGCTTGCGCCTCCATTTTCATCACCCTAGCGTGAACCTCTTCCTTACGCTTCTTAATCTCCTGATATAACTCCTTCGCCTTCACAATTCTCTGTTTACAGCCTTGCATTTTTCCCCATAACTGATTCCCTTTGTGCAACAGAGCATTTTCCCGTTCTTCGGCTGCCTGAGCTAAATCCATCCGCCCTTTATCCCTCGCCTTTTGTACCCAACCATGCCAACGCTGAATTTCCTGAGCCGTTGCCATAATTTCTTCTTGGGCTTGTTTTTCCTGACGCTGTAAATCCACAATTAGGCGCAGGGTATCTTCCTGTTGCTCGTGGAGTTGATCTTCTAAAATTGATAACTCCAATTGGGGATGATTCCGAAGAAACTCATCCAAACGATCTTCTAAAAAGCGATTGACATCATCAAAAATACCCACCGTTTTATCCTCCTCTGCTGATATGGCTGATATGATCGTAAACCCGTTTTAGGGGCTTCCTTCACCAACAATCGAGTAACTCTCAAAACTTCTGACCGACAAACACCGATCGCACTTCGCCATTACGCCGAACGATCGCCTCTTGATTGACAATATCCACCAACATCCATCCACTTGAACCAATCATTTCCCCCACCTGAAACCGGCGAGACATGCCATCAATCTCAAATAAAGCTGCCGAGCGATCGCCTAATTCTAGAATTCCCGTCAGCATCAAATTGCCTTCAGGATTATTCGTCACATTAGGCGGAACCGGTGACGGTGAAGGAGAAGGCGAAACTCCATCATCAGTCGGACTCGGTGATGGTGCTGCCACCTCTGGAGAAGGCACAGGAGCAGGAGTCGGTTGATACACGGGAATATATACCCGCTCCAAAACCTGAGTCGGAGGGGATGGAATGCTCTCTGGTAATTGTGGCTCAGAGGCACTCTCTGGTTCAGCCTCCTGATTTTGGCTTAACTGATCCTTCAACTTCAAAGAGCGCTGCATATAATTGGCAAACTCCTCATCCGCTAAAGCAGTGGAGGGCACATCAACCGGAACCATGGGTTCCGGAGTCGGTTGGCCAGAGGGCAATAACTGGGCCCACTGTTGGCGTAGCCCTTGCCCAGTCTGGCTGCTGGAGATCCACCAACCCAGGGGAAGAGCGATCGCCGCCCCCAACCCAACTAACAGCAAACGATCCCACCAAGGTTGAACCGTCGGAGCAGCAGCAGGAGTCGGAAGCACCTCTTCCTGCTCGAATACCGTTGGATCTGAATGCTCTGGCAAATCTGCCCATTCTATCTCCGAGGTTTCCTCCGCAGGAGGACTGATAGGATTCTCCTCTACCGTCGTCAAGGTATTCATCTGATTCTCGGTTGGAGGCATACGGGTTAAACTGGCCAATTCTGGGGAGATCTGAGCCAGATTTTCGGCGATCGCCTGGGGTAACTTCATCGAAGGAATATCCAGAGGTTCGAGAGAAACCGATTCCGGTTGCACCGGTTCCTTCGGCAGAGCGCCACCGCGATCTAACACGCGGTCAATATCTTCAAACAAATCATCCATCAACCCATTGACTTCTTGTTCCATTGACCAAGAAGCCATATGGATAGAATCCGAATTCAAATCAGACTCGTTATCGCGTTTGTAAACATCCTGATCCATAGCAGGGGGTTCGTTCAATGTCTTGGCTCGATGGGTAGCAATGATTTTCTGCCCTCACTTTAACATGATGCCAATCTCAATTAAAAAATACAAATCACAGATCCCATTCTCCCCATCTCCCTCCCCCTGCATCCCCATTTGCTGCAAAAAAAACCCCCTTAGCAGGGGAGCCAAGGGGAATCATCAGGGTGCATCTACCATACCACTATCCCTAAGTTGGTCTTCTGAATCCGGAAAGAGTAACAAAAAATTTTTTCAACAACGCCAACAGACTCTACAGCGCTTCGCGCGGTAATAGGTAATGGGTAATAGGTTCTCTTGAAGGTCATGATAACAGGCTAAGGTTTAGCGATCCATCCTTTCACTTCACTATCGAGCAAAGGTTTTTCCAGTTTCACATATTCACTTTTGGCTGCCTGCAAAATATGTTTCATTTGTACCGGTTCATCCTCTTCTGCGGCTAAAAATGCAGCATTCAGGGCAATATTACGGATATTTCCCCCGGAAATACTCAGTTTTCCTAATTTGTTCATATCGAGATCTTGAGTCGGCGTTTCTGGGGGGAAGATTCTGCGCCAAATTTCTGCCCGTTGTTTGATATCAGGAAAGTTAAAGGGGACAATAAACCGGATGCGTCGCATGAAGGCATTATCTAAGGCTCCTTTGAGGTTAGTGGTGAGAATAGCGAGACCTTGATAAGCTTCCATCCGTTGCAACAGATAGCTGACTTCAATATTCGCGTGGCGATCGTGGGAATCTTTGACTTCTGAACGTTTTCCAAACAGAGCATCAGCTTCATCAAATAATAGTATGGTTCCCCCACTTTCTGCCGCATCAAACACGCGGCGCAGGTTTTTTTCGGTTTCGCCAATGTATTTACTAACCACGGAACTGAGGTCAATTTTATATAAGTCTAATTTTAGGGTATTTGCAAGCACTTCGGCTGCTGTGGTTTTCCCGGTTCCACTGGGGCCAGAAAATAGGGCACTGATGCCTAAACCGCGTCCACTTTTGCGCCGAAAGCCCCAATTTTCATAGACTTTTGCCCGTTGGCGCAGGTGAGCGGCCATGGTTTTTAGGGTTTGCGTTTGCGTATCTGGAAGTACCAGATCTTCCCAGGTGGCTTGGACTTCGATGCGTTGGGCTAGGTCGTCCATGCGGGGGCGGGCTTGGTGGCGACAGGCGCTCCAGAGTTCACGGGTAATGATTTCGGGGGGTTGGCTGCGGTGTTTACTGAGGGTATGGGCGCAGATGGTTTGAATTTGGGTACTGGTGAGGTTGAATTGGGAGATTAGGGTTTGCACTTGGCCGTTAAGTTCGATACCCCAAGAGTCGAGGTGAGTTTGCCAATATTGGGATTGTTGGCTGAGGGTGGGTTTGTGGACTTCGAGGTTAATGATGGAGCGGTTGGGGATGGAGAGGCGATCGCCACTCGTCAGAATCACCGGCGTGCTAATCTCTTGAATAAGCTTGATTAGGGCGAGGTTTTGGTTCAGGGGAGTGGACAGGCGATCGCAGTTAATCAACAGCGCATACCCTTTCAGAAAGGCTTCCCGATGCCATAATCTCAGCAGTTGATGGACATCATGAGGACTAGAGGGAAGTTGAGCCGGATCGAGATGATGGAGGGTTAAATTGAGGCTGGAAAATGCGGTAGCGGCGATCGCCTGTTTACTCTGACTATCTTCCCCACATAATTGTACCAAGGGAAACTCCTGCCCATTAGCCGCACCCACCCAGGTATCCACCAACGTTTGGATCAACTCATGGTCATGTTCCATTAAGGATACAGATATTTCCAGCGATCGGATCAACGCTTCAAGCTGCAACGGTTGGGTTTTTATTCCCGCCAAATAATGCAGAATACTCTCATCAATTCTTAGGGGACTGAGGGTAAACGACGGCCCCGCTCCCAATTCAATTAAGCGCCAATACCGTAAGGGAGATTCCGGAGTTAAGGCGCTCCAATGGGGGCGATCCAACAGTTTCAGCGCCAACCCAAACGTCGGGTAAGATTTCTGCCCCGTTCCTTGTAAGTGGCTCAACCATTCTAAAAACTGTTCATCTAACTCTGCACCCGCACACAAGAGTAAAATATCCCGTTCAAAACTGGAAAGATTAAACGTACTGCACAACTGATCCAGGGCAAACTCAGACTCCTCTAGATCGGGAATGGATTCACCTTCCTCTGTGACGACCTCCCTAGTAGAAGATTCCTTACTCATTTTGTCATTTTCATGTCGGACGAAGTCCGAAATCCTGGTTTGCAGTTGTGCCAACGCTTGGATTAAAGCCTGTTGATTTTCGTTTTGCCAGGTGGTGTTGAATAAATCAGTCACGGTTTATAGCGCTTCGCGCGGTAATAGGGAATAGGGAATGGGGAATAGGGAATAGGGAATGTCTTCCCCGTCTCCCCATTCCCACAACCAGAGAAGAAAGCGCTGTATGAAATCATTCCAAGGTGAGAATGGGGCCGATATATTGTTCATAGGTGGGACTATTGGGATCGAGATCCACATCTAATAAGCTCTCTGCACCGTCAACTTGAATGCGAACAAAATAGTCTCCAGGTTGTACGTTGCTGATGGGAATGATTGGGGTGCGGGTATTGTCGCGAATGGGGGTACTGTTGAAGAGATAGGCGATCGCACTTTCGCTAGAATATTCATTCAGCATCAGCACTACTCGCTGACCCGGCCCAATGGTGAGGTTAGTGCGAATAATCACTTTACCCAAGCGTCGGTCTTCTTCCGTTCCTTCTATGTCTACCAGTTCATAACCCAGAAAACTCGGCCGGATCACAAACGGAAAAACATTAGATTCCACTTTTTGAATGGGTTCAGTCGTGGCACTGCGACGGGGACGAGAGCGACCATTTTGAGAGGGAAGGGAGGGAAGTTGGGGATGAATCACTTGCAGGGACTGAACTCCGGCCCGCAAATGGCTATTGGGAACCAGACGCAGGGGAAGACTTAATTCGGTGTCGTTGATAATTTGCGGAGTCACTTCCGCTTGATTGATCCGCACTTGGGTGACGGAATGGGAAAGGAATCGTCCGCGAATACGGAGGGTACTGTTGGCTAAAATCGGCATATATTTGCCCGTGGTATTGACGACTTGATCGACCATGGGTTGTTTGGGGAAGGGGCCGCCGATCATGCGGCGATCGCGCACTGGTAGTGCAGATTTAGCCGATACATCGCTTTCAATCAGAATCACACTAATTTTATAGACCACCGATAAAGCATGGGGAGTCTGGAAAAAGACCGACCAAATTTTCGAGAGTTCATCCGTAGAAACAGAGATGAATTCCGCCCGAATTTGTTCAATTTGGTCAGCTAAATCCGACCCTTCTAAGTAGTCAAACGTCGGATCGTTAATCGTTTCCTGAATCATTTGCGGTGTAAAAACCAATTGGTCTTCTAGCGCACGAGCCACACACCCTAAAAGTCGTTGCGGTTCTAATTCTGCATCATTCCCATAACAAGAAATCACGTAAAATAAATCTAGGGCGGCTTGCCTGCGCTTAACCATATCCCCCCGTCTTTGAAAGTTGGGAGTATCTTGATTTGTTAGAGCCGGATTGCGTTTGATGTGGTATAAATAAAGATTAACCCCAGTCTCTGGGATACCGCCCCCCGCACCATCCGGGCGCACCGTAGTTACCCTAGAACCATCCACATCCGTTTGTATCGCTTGTTGAATAATGCGCTGCATGGTCGCTGTGGCCGTGGCGATCGCTAAATAATTAGCCATTCAATTCACTCACTCGCTTCAATTCTCTAGCCATTCCGGAGTTAAACTCTGCCCCAGAATAACTCATGGGGTCTTAGCCGCTATCTTAGCCTAGGATCGGTCATCGATCTATGGATTAAGTTTTATCCTTTTTTATGGATATTTTTACTCAATTGTTATCAATTATTAAGAAGAGTTAAAAAAAGTAAACCTTCAAAAAAATCTCTTAAAGAACTAGCCATTTAGAATTCCGTTATTGTATCGTTGCAGTTATCGTGGTCAAGAGTTATTTAGGAAAAACTCCCTATTTTTTTTGATTTTGATCTCCGTTTTTGGATAAAGTCATCTCTTAACCGGAAATCTCCACAGTAACTTGGTATTCGGAAGGAATCCATTATGGCGAGACTTGATTATTACGCTCCCGGTGTTTATATCGAAGAAGTCAATCGCGGCAGTCGTCCCATAGAAGGGGTTCCGACTGCTGTGGGAGGCTTCGTCGGTTTTACCGAAGACATCCGAGGGGGCGCAGAACCCTTTAAACCCATGTTGGTCACCACCTGGGATCAATATCTACAATACTTTGGCCGACCCAACTCCGATGGGTTTACCGACTTTGGAGCCTATCTCCCCTTAAGCGTCTATGGATGGTTCCTCAATGGCGGCGGCCGTTGCTGGATCGTCAGCATCGGCACGCGCTTACCCGGTTCCCCAGAACCCGAAGCCACCGAAACCGGAACCAGCATTACGAACCGGGGAAATCGACCCTCCCTCAAGTTTTCCATCCGTCCCGGTTCCGATATAACCACCACAGGCGAGAATGTCTCTAGCCTTGTCCCCGTGGATCGCTCCGTTCGGGTACAAATTATGGACGGAGAACCCAAACCGCCACCGGAAGAGTCAGAAGCTTCTAGCACAACCATCACCGCCAATACCGGGGAATTTTTCACCGTAGTCGTCGCCCAAGGAGATGAAGAACTCGAACGGTTTGAAAACTTGACCATGAATCCCCAAATCGAGACTTCTGTGGCCAATTATGTAGTGACAGCCTTAGAAGAATCGGAATATATCGCGGCAGTAGACCTGTCCATTACTGGCTCGCCCCTTGCCCGGCGACCCAGTAATGGAGTGTATGAAATCAGTCCTCCCCTGGTGATGCCTCCCCCCGATCGCTTCTCCCAACACATCGAAGGGGTAAGAGATGACCGCACCGGGGTTCGCGGACTCTTCGAGATTGACGAAGTGACGATCATGGCTTGCCCCGATCTGATGAAAGTCTACGAAGCGGGACTGATCAATATTGACCAACTCCACGGCATCATGGATGTCATGGTCAGCCTCTGTGAAGGCGCAGCCGATGGCGATATTCCCAATGCTCCCAACCGGATGGTGATTCTCGATCCCCCCCCAGACCGGGTAAAACCCCAAGAAATCAGTCGTTGGCTGCGGGAAGAATTTAATCGCCGCTCCCAGTTTGCCGCCCTCTATTATCCCTGGATTCGGGTTCCCAATCCCAGAAATGCTGGTCGCCCGGTGGCTATTCCTCCCAGTGGCTATATGGCCGGGGTTTGGTCTCGCACCGATGAAACGCGAGGCGTGTATAAAGCCCCCGCCAACGAAGTGCCCAGAGGGGTGATGGGTTTAGCCTACGATTGTAATTTCCGAGAACAGGAACTGCTCAACCCGGCCGGAATTAACTGTATCCGTCCCTTCCCCAGCCGAGGCATTCGGGTTTGGGGAGCCAGAACTTTGGTTGAGCCGGATAATATTCAATGGCGCTATATCAACGTTCGCCGCTTGATGAGCTACATCGAGAAATCCATCGAGAATGGAATGCAATGGGTCGTGTTTGAACCCAATGATGAGGACTTGTGGCAACGGGTTAAACGGACGATTACCAGCTTCTTAACCGATTTGTGGCGATCGGGCGCATTGATGGGCGGAAGTGCCGAGCAAGCCTTCTATGTCAAATGTGATGCCGATATCAATACCCCCCAAAGTATGATGCTCGGTCGATTGTATGTAGAAGTCGGTATTGCTCCCGTGCGACCGGCTGAATTTGTCATCTTCCGCATCAGTCAGTGGACGGCTGAAGGCGAAGGTTGATCCCCCCCCTCATCCCCCAACCCCTTCTCCCGCAGGCGCTGCCCTGCTTGCCCTGCTTGCCCTGAGCGAAGTCGAAGGGAGCGTAGCCGAAGGGAGCGAAGTCGAAGGGAGAAGGGGTGAATAAAGTCCCTCTCCCGTGGGAGAGGGATTTAGGGAGAGGGCATCTCATTTGAAAATGCTATACATGCATTCAAATTCCTAAACATATCAGTAAAAGGACAGTGACACCATGCCTCCCGTTTATACAACGACAGCCAACCGATTTTACCTAAACTTTGAAGGCTTAGAAGAATTAGAAGTCAAAAGTATGGCAGCTCTAACCTATGAAGGTAAAGTAACCGGTGGAGACAAACCCATTCACAGTGGTAGAAAAGGTGGAGCCAGACATACCACGATCGCCGGTTATGAAACCAACCCCTCCATGACCATTGAAGTTTATGTCAATGATGATACCCAAGGCGCAGCACGGCGATTATTTGACTGGTTTATAGAAGTCATGCCCAAAGAAGAAGGGGGCGGTGGCAATTGGGCCAATAGTCGTAAATCCGGTTCGCTGGTTGTCTACGATCCTAGTAATAAGGAAGTTCTACGATGGAATCTAGACCGAGCTTGGATTAAAAAGTATTCAGTTTCTGATGTCGATGCGACTTCCGGGGAATTGGTCATGGAAACCTATGAGTTTGTGGCTGAGAGAATCACCAAAGTTGTCGCCATGTCACAAGCAGCTTAGTGGATGGTTTCATCTAAAATGATGCAATATAGCAAACCTAAATGAATTATGTAATGGCTGCCCCTCATCCCCCTACCCCCTTCTCCCGCAGGAGAAGGGGAAAAGTCCCTCTCCCGTGGGAGAGGGATTTAGGGAGAGGGCTTTTTCTATTTCACAACTCAAATGGACTTGCTATAGCAAACCTAAATGAATTATGTAATGGCTGCCCCTCATCCCCCAGCCCCTTCTCCCGCAGGAGAAGGGGAGCAGAAGTCCCTCTCCCACGGGAGAGGGATATAGGGAGAGGGCATTACCCAACATCTAAAGTACCCAATGAGCTGCATCAAGGCACTAGAAACTTAACCTCTGTACCTTTTTCCGTTTCTCCTAACTATCTAAAGAGGATATTCAACTATGGAATATTTAACCCAAGCCCGGTTTTATTTTGAATTGAAAGGCATTACCACCCTACAATTACAAAAAGTCAGTGGCATTTCCATGAGCATTGAACCCGCAGCCGAAGGACAAGCCATTTATGCTGGCAAAAATGTGGCCGCTGGAACCCAGATTACCCCTTCTCATGTAAGCTATGAGAATATGACCTTAGAGTTTGTCACAACAGTAGAAAATGATGCGCTCATTAACTGGTATACCAGCTCCCATCCCTCATCCATGACTGGGGGTACAACTACTGCTGTACAAGAAGTTGGCGATGCTTCTTTGATTATGTATAAGCAGGATGGGAAGGAAGGCGCAAGGTATAATATTATGGATGCTATTCCTGCTAAATATACGACAACTCAAGCCGGCGCTGACAGCAGTGATTTATTTAAGGAAACGATAGAAATTAGCCATACTGGAATTAGAAAAGTCCCGACGGAAGGAACACAGATTGCACCAGTGCCAACAGTATAATTACAAAAGATGACAAAAAAGACAGGGTATTTTAATACCTTGTCTTATGGGTTTCATTGCCAGTATCTTATGGATCGTAAGCTTAAACAGAAATGGCACAAAGTAAAGATGCTTTTAAGAATAGACTGAAGTACCCTGAAATTCTGACGGCCTGCCGGTTTTACGTGGAATTGCTGTTAGATGGCTCAAAGGATGGGGTAGATGGACTATTTATGGAGTGTAAAGGATTTAAGGTTGCTCAAGAAGTAGTAGAATTTACAGAAATTTTTCCCGAACCTTGGGGCAAAGCCAAGCGAGGCAGATTGTATACCTCTAAACTGCCTGGTGCGAAAAAAACGGTAGATAATATTAGCCTTAGACGCGGATTAAGTAGCTCAGAAACCCTTTGGAATTGGCTGAATGCAGTACAACAAGGAAATTGGTCTAGGCAGCGCCGCAGTGGGTCGATCGCCGTTTATCGCCAAAATGGAGAGATTGGCGCTCTGTTTCAGTTTGAAAATGCTTGGCCGATTAGCTATAGTGTCACGGATAACACGGCTTCGAGTTCAGAACTCGCTTGCGAAGAGTTGGAAATGGCTTGTGAGGTGTTTAAGCGGGTTTCGCCCCCGTAGGCAATTAACAATTAACAATTAACAATTAACAATGATGAGTGTTGAAGCGTTATAAGAATTAAACAGACTCAAGTGATTTTATAGGCGATCGCGCCCTCTCCCTATATCCCTCTCCCAGGGGAGAGGGACTGGATTTTCTGGGGGATGAGGGCAAAATCAGGTCTATATACCGATCAATTCAAAGGACTCTATGCTGCAAACTGAGTTTGATTTTACGTTGCCGAAAGGCTATTTAGACTCTGAAGGTAATCTACACCGTCAGGGAAAGATGCGCTTATCTCGTGCGATGGATGAGATTATCCCGATGCGCGATCCGAGGGTGATGGATAATCCAGCTTATGCGACGGTGATCATTTTGGCGCGGGTGATTATTCAGTTGGGGACGTTGCAGGAAATTTCCCCGGCTGTGGTAGAAAATATGTTTGCTGTGGATTTAAGTTATCTTCAGGATTTTTATCGTCAGATTAATGAGTTGGAACCGGTAGAGAATGACTGAAGAAAGGGATGATTTCATGGGGTTTAGCTTTGTCTTACCGAAAGGGTTGGTGGATGAGCAAGGAAATTTGCATCGAGAAGGGGCGATCCGTTTAGCGACAGGACAAGATGAAATAATGGGCGATCGCCACCCGAACCTCTCCGACTACCCAGATTATCGCACTCTCGTCATGCTCTCGCGCACCATAGAGAAGCTCGGTACACTCACATCCGTAACGCCAGAAGCCTTAGAAAACCTATTTCTCGTCGATTTAGATTACCTGCTCGATTTATACAACACCATTAACCCAGCAGAAGCTGAATTAGTCCTATCGGGGGAGTAACCGGCTACCCCCTACCCCAGTTGTATCGGGAGGTAGCCTTTATCGCCTTTCATTTTCACTGGTCTAGGGCAGAAATTTTAGCCCTCGACCATCAGGAACGTCAGCAATGGGTCGTACAAATTGCCGGGATGTTAAATCCCGAATAAAATTGCGCTCCTCATTTTTGACCGATTCACTCCCATCACATGCCCATAATTTCATATCCAGCATCCACATAGATCACCTGTCCCGTAATCCCACTAGCCAGGTCACTACAGAGAAAAGCAGCCGTATTTCCCACTTCCGTTTGCGTCACAGTCCGTCGTAGGGGAGCAATTTCTTCCACATGCTTAATCATATCCAAAATACCCCCCACGGCTGAAGAAGCTAACGTGCGAATGGGCCCAGAAGAAATAGCATTGACGCGAATATTTTTTGGCCCCAACTCAGCAGCCAAATAGCGCACACTCATTTCCAAACCCGATTTGGCTATACCCATGACATTGTAATTGGGAATCACCTTTACCCCTCCCAAATAGCTCAGGGTAACAATAGAACCCCCTTCAGCCATGCAAGTCTTGGCTTGAGCGCACAACTGAGTTAAAGAATAGGTGCTAATTTCCATTGCTTTCAGAAACCCAGAGCGCGTCGTATCGCTAAAGTCTCCCGTGAGTTCATCTTTACCCGCAAAGGCCAAAGAATGAACCAGAATATCCAGATGGCCCCATTCTTTTTTCACCGTCTCGAACATCTCGGCCACCTGATCGTCATTTTGCACATCACAGGGCAGAAATAGACTGGGATTGAGGGGAGAAACTAAATCTTGGACTTTTTTGCGGTAGCGGTCTTTTTCGTCCGGTAAATAGGTAATTCCTAAGTTAGCCCCCGCTTGATGGAGTTGTTGGGTAATTCCCCAAGCGATGGAGCGGTTATTGGCAACCCCTAAAATGAGCGCGTTTTTTCCAGTTAAATTGAGCATGATGGTTTGATCGTCAATAGAATCTAGCTGAGATATCCCAAAAGAGGTCATCGTACACTCTTTTGGGTCTATTGGCATCATCTCATACAGACTGACTGCCCGATCTGGGTGGGCAGAGATTTTTTGGGGTCGAGTTTTCCACGAATGGGTCTAGATTCGTTAAACTCATACCAATCCATCCCGGATTAAGATAACACCTTGATTTAAAAACTCCGTTAAATTTGTTTTAAGGCCAGTGGTGGGAGGTGATACACTGCTCACCAGATCACTTGGTTGGAGAGCGAGATTGCTCCGCAACGCTATCGCGATCGCACAGTCACACATTACGAAGTAAAGCAATATGGTACTCAGTGATGACAAACCCCTAGCGGCTATGTTTCGCCAAATGAGTGGCGGTGGTTTTCCTCCAGTGGTGGAAAGCTTTGAGCGTGGTAAAACCATCTTTTTTCCGGGCGATCCAGCCGAGCGGGTTTATTTCCTGCTCAAAGGAGCGGTTAAGCTCTCTAGAGTTTATGAGGCTGGAGAGGAGATTACTGTAGCCCTCCTGCGGGAAAATAGTGTCTTCGGGGTGTTGTCCTTAATTACCGGCCATCGCTCCGACCGATTTTATCATGCTGTGGCCTTTACCCCAGTAGAATTGCTTTCTCTGCCCATCGATCGGGTAGAGAAGACGATTAAACAAAATCCAGAGCTGTCGATGGTGATGCTGCAAGGTCTTTCTTCTCGGATCTTACAAACGGAGATGATGATTGAGACATTGGCTCACCGGGATATGGGATCGCGACTGGTGAGTTTTTTGTTGATTTTATGTCGAGATTTTGGGGTTCCTTCCGAGGATGGAATTACGATCGATCTAAAGCTCTCTCATCAGGCGATCGCCGAGGCGATCGGCTCTACGCGAGTCACGGTTACCCGTTTGCTGGGTGATTTACGAGCGGAAAAGATGATTTCTATCCATAAGAAGAAGATTACGGTACATAATCCAGTAGTTCTGAGTCAACAGTTTGCTTAAATTGAACACCCATGTAAATTCTGACGGTTTGGGCGATCGCCTTTACTCTGATGGGATAGGCTGGATCTTGGATTGTCTGTAGCTACCCATGACTATTGGCATTATTCTAATTGTCTCGATTTTATTTTTAGGGGGTTTACTCGCTACCCTGGGCGATCGCCTGGGGACAAAGGTGGGTAAAGCCAGGTTAAGTTTATTTAATCTTCGCCCCCGACAAACTGCCGTTTTAGTAACCATTGTTACGGGTACTTTGATTTCTGGGTCAACCCTAGGCATTCTCTTTGCTATGAGTCAGCCTTTGCGCCGAGGGATTTTTGAGTATGATGAAACCCAGCGTAAACTGCGTCAAGCTCGTCGAGAACTCCAATCAACTCAAGCGCAAAAGGCCCAGATTGAAATTGACCTCGCTCAGGCTCGAGCAGAACGGGAACTGGTACAAGAAAATTTAGATAATCTCAATGCCAGTTTGCAGACAGTGATTGCCCAAAAATCGGCCACCGAGGAAAACTTGGACAAAACTCAAGCCCAGTTAAGGGAGATTCAAGCCAATTTTGAGAAAACCCAAGTTCAGTTACAGCAGGTCATGGGAAAATTTCAACAAGCCCAAGATCAACTGCAAAGAGTCAATGTTCAAACCGAAACGCTACGATCAGAATTAGAGCAACTGAGATCCGAGCGGGAAGAATTAATTCGTCAGCAAAATGAGGTTAAGTCCCAAATTGCACAACGAGATGAAGAAATTGCTGAACGCAATGAGTTAATTGCCCAGCGAGATGAGGAGATCGAAAACCGCGATCGGGAAATTGAGGATCGCAATCAAGTCATTGAAGAGCGAGAGGAGCGATTAAAAGAACTCGAAAATCAACAGAAATTTTTAGAGCGACAAGTGAGGATCTTTGAACAATATTATCAAGATTATCAAGATTTACGTCAAGGAAACTTGGCTTTATTGCGCGGACAAATCCTGGCTTCTGTGGTCGTAGAAATTCTTGATCCCCAAGGTTCTGTACAAGCGGTTAATCGGTTATTGGAAATTGCCAATCAATCGGCTAGAGAACAGGTGAAACCAGGAACAGGCCAACTCAATGAGCAAGTCATTCAAGTCACTGAAGACCAAGTAAAACAGTTGCAAGAACGAATTGCTGATGGTCAAGAATATGTGGTTCGGTTGTTGTCGGCAGGCAACTATATTCGCGGCGAATCGAATGTGGAAATTTTTGCGGATGTGGCCTTAAATCAAGTAGTATTTGAATCTGGAGAAGTGATCGCCACTGGCATAACCAATGGCGCGACCATGAGTGAAGAGGAATTAATCGAACAAATTGGAATTTTGATCGAATCTTGTCGCTTTCGGGCCCGTCGAGGAGGGATTTTAGAAAGCCGCTTACAAGTGGGCGATGGTTCGCCGGAAACCTTGATGAATTTTGTAGAGAAAATTCAAGAAAACCCGACCCGAATCACCATTCAAGCGATCGCCTCGGAAACTACCTATACAGCCGGCCCCCTGCGGATTGATTTAGTCGCTTTTGAAGAGAATGAGGAAGTCTTTCGGACTTCCTCCCCAATGCTTAGGCAGAATGTTCAAGAACCGTAAAGCTTATCCCGCTAAAAAATCGTAGGGTGGGATCGGATCGCTCAAGTGTAAATCCCAATCGGGGCATAGCTCTTGCCAGGTTAATAAGTGTTGGTCTAAGGGCGATCGCCCATTCTTGTCTCCTAACCAAAACAGTTCTCGTTTTTCGTCTTCGGATTCAGGAATAATAGCCTCTGGATAGAGCGCCAGCACTTGCTCCGTCAGCCTATCCCATTGTTCCTCTTGCCGGTTTTGATACTCTTGCTGCTCCTGATAGCGGCGTTTCTTGGCCAGAAAGTAGGCTTTTCCCTTTTGTTCCTTCTCTAAGGGGGGAAGCTCTAGGGGTTTGGGAAACGCCTTTAAGATATATTCCCCTTTCCCTTCCAAGGTATGGAGCCTTTTCAGATACTGGTCTTGATGGGTGCTGAGATGCTCTTCTAGGGCCGGGCGATCGCGGAAACAATGGTAAAATTTCAGAGGTAAAATCGTAGTCTTGGCAAATAAATCACAGACCACGACCCCATAATGAATATAAGCTTGCTCTAGAAGTCCATCATCTTGAACCAGCGCCTCCATTTTAGTCGGCGACATCCGTGGCTCAGTAATAGCCGCTAACTGGGGAGTGCCCACCAGCTCTAAATCACCCACCAATCCTGGAGGCAGTTCTAGAGCCGTAGAGGGTGTTTTAATCAAGGCGTAAGTATACATGATCGTCTATAACCCATCCCCGCAATCATATCTCCCTTTGTCCATAGGAAGAGGGACGATATTGACCCCAATTATAAATCGGTTCTAACTGAGCCGCTAAGGATAAAAGAGTAGCTTCTGCACCCGGTTTGCCCACCAGTTGTACACTCAGGGGTAAACCCCGATCGCCAAACCCCACAGGAAGAGCGATCGCCGGTTGTCCCGTAGCATTAAAGGGAGCGCACGGAGCAACCCAATGGGTAACTTTTTCAAAGGCTTGAGCCGGGTCTAAACCAGCCCATTCTCCCACTTTAATCGGCGGATGCAAATAAACCGGCAACAGTAAAACATCATAGCAATCCCAAAAGGCCACAATCCGACGGCTAATCCTCTGCATTTGACCAACTGCTTGCAGGTATTGACCCGCGTTCACCGTACCAGAGGCTAACCATTGATTGATCGGCTCCAACAGTTGCAGAGGCAAACCAGAAGCAGCGACTCCAGACTGCCAAATGGTGGTAAAAGGTTCTTTTATATCAGCAACTGCCGGACAAGCTTCTTCTAAGTGATGACCCAGATCGGCTAAGACCTTGGCCGTATCAGTCACGGCTTGTTGATACTCTGGGGTAGCCAAACCAAAGTCAGATAGGTTAGGACTAAAGGCAATTCGCAGAGAAGAAAGAGGCTTTTGGTAACTTTGGGCAAAGGGAATCGGAGGATCGGGCAACCAATAGGGGTCTCCCGTGATATAACCCGCCATGGCATCGAGTAAAGTGGCCGTATCAGCAATGTTGCGGGCTAAAACCCCATTGGTTCCTAAACCGTGGAGACTATCGCCGAGGGGAGCGAAGGAAATTCTACCCCGCGAGGGCTTTAAACCGACAACTCCACAACAGGCGGCAGGCCCCCGGACTGAACCGCCGCCATCCGATCCATGGGCAATGGGACATAAGCCAGCAGCTAAGGCAGACGAAGCGCCCCCACTAGAGCCTCCAGAGGTATGCTCTAGGTTCCACGGGTTACGGGTAGGAGGAAAGCCGGGGGGTTCGGTAAAGGGCATGGAACCGACTTGAGAGGTGGCAGTTTTACCGAGGAGAATAAATCCAGCCTCTCGCAGTTTGGTAACGATGCCATCATCTTCGGTGGCCATTTCGTTTTTTAGGGCAGCCACTCCAAAACAACAGCGCACGTCTTTGACTCGTTTGAGGTCTTTGACGGGAATGGGAACGCCAAAGAAAGGGGGGAGATCCGTGGGATGTTGAGCCAGGATTTCCGTTTTCGCTTTAGCATCGGCGATCGCCTCTTCACCCATGACAGTAAAGTAGCTACCCAGTTGGCCGTCATAGGTGGCGATACGGTCGAGATAGAGTTCAACTAATTCTAGGGGAGAAACTTGTTTGCTGCGGATCAGTTGGGCCTGTTCTGTGGCTGGAGTAAAGGCGAGGTCGGTTGCATTCATGATGGTTAGGGTTGAGATTGGTATTCTCGCAAGCAGATTCTTTATTATGGGGAGTTGTAGTCATTGGTGTGGCGATCGCTTGGCCAGTTTACCAATTGTCCTATCTCAGACGCAGGTCTAATTTTTATTTGATCCGGAGCCGTCTTTTATCTAGGGGAACAAGAGTCAATAGATGCACCCTGATTCCTATCTCACCCCCAGTTCTTAGCGGCTGGGGGTTTTTTATTCACAACGCCCCATTCTGCAAAAACTGGTTTCCAAACCTGTAACACTCACACTAGAATCAATACCATCCCCTATGCTTAAAGTATGCCTTCACCCGTGAAGTCGCCTAAATCAACGTCCCCATTGTCTCAATTGCCCTTGGATCAAACTCCCGATCCAGAGCAACTTGACAATATCAAAGCCCAATTAGATCTGATTTTACTGGCATTGGAGGCCTTGGCGGGAATTGGCTCCGAAGCCATGTTACAAGCAGCGAGTAAACTCAATTTACAAGGGGTAAGCGATCGCGTTAGCTTGTGGCGTTTACGTCAAGCGAGTCCCTTACGCAAAGGGAGTGGAGGCCGGAAAAAACTGGATGTGGAAGAGGCGCGATCGCTGGTGTTAATCTGTTGTGAATTAGCCCAAAATCACCAAGAACTCATTCGCCGTGCCGTCGGACTCCTAGAACAACTCACCGCCGAAGATCGCCCCCTGCATACCCTTGCCCTCCTAGGAGACTATCTAGACACCTTTACCAACACCTATCAAGAGCGAATGCTCGATGGAGAAGACATCCCCCCCGACGAGCTGACCCCCTTAGCCCTCAAACTCCTGATCGATCTACTCTTCTACTCCAGTCCCGGAGGCCCCCGTCGTCTCTGGTTAGCCCTCCTAGACCGCTCCCTGTAGCTTCATTTTTAATTTCTAATTTTTAATTTTTAATTGAATTGACCCCATGAGTTCCTCCGTCATTCGACGCTATACCCCACCCACCTGCACCCTAGAAATTATCGGTCAATCCTCTGCGCTCTCTAGATGGACGAAACAACCGATAATCAAAAACCTGCGCTTTCGGTTACACTTCGATGACCCACGGGAAGGAATGGAGGCGAAAATCACCCTTAAAGGCGATCGCACCCAACTCGAAACCCTCTGTGATACCGTCACTACCACGGTGCAAAATCTCCTCACCCAGTCTCCCCCAACCGAACCCAAAACCCTCACCCAACATCAGCTTAACCTGGGCCCCCTCGGAGAGGATAACCAGAATCTCACCGTTACCCTTAGCGCTCTGCAACTGTTCGATCTGGCCACGGCGATCGAGCAATATAACTTAGATCTCGTTGCCCTCCCTGAAGCAGTTGAAACCCCCAAACCCATCACCCAACCCAACCATCCCCTAAGATTTGCAGCCAGCTTACTCCTAGGTATTGGCATTACCGCCACCAGTGTCATGGTGTTTAAAAACTTGTATCCCTATCCAGAATCAAGCTTTGAAACCGCCACTCAACCCCAGAGCCAACAGACTCCTCAAAACCCAGAAATTTATGATAATCCCTCGATCGCCCAATCCCCCAGCGTTCCCCTTGCTCCGGTCGAGGTTCCTTCACCCTCACCCTCACCCATGACCTCCGATGAAAAACTGCCTCCTCCTCCCCCTGTTGGTGGTGTGACTTCTGAATCGTCTAGCCCATCGGCAACGCCCGAAATTTCCCCATCCCAACCCGCCAATAGAACCGCATCAGCCCCCCCTCCTGCTCCCAATTTTCCGCCCCCTGAGCCGGTCTTAAGTCCCCCTTCCCAGGACATTCCTATCCCCCCTCCAGCAGCGATCGCACAACCAGAATCAACCCCTATTTTGCCTGCTCCTGAAGCAGAAATCCCCGCCCTTGCCCCTGCACCCTCCCTAGAGCGTCCCCCCACAGAACTCGACGAGGTTATTCCCCCCACAGAAGCTCAAAGCGCCTCCCCTCCCGTAGACCTGAGCGCCAGGGGAGAAAATAACCTATTTGATAATATCCCCCAAGTCGCTGAAGCCCGGCGTTATTTTGAAGAACGCTGGACTCCACCAGAAAGTTTAAATAAAACGATTGAATATAATATTATGCTCAATTCCGATGGCACCGTTCGAGGAATTGCTCCCCTCGGAGAAACCGCAGCCACCTACCTCGATCGCACCGGAATGCCCTTACTCGGTGAACCCTTAGTTTCTCCCTTAGAAGGAAATCTACAACCCCGTTTGCGTGTTGTCTTAAATCCCGATGGTACAGTACAAACCTTCTTACAATCTCCTCCTGGCAATTAAAAATTAAGGGCACTCTTCTCCGGATTTGGATTAACTAAAAAAAAGAGAGAGGATCTAATCCCTCTCTCTCTTTTTTTATCAAAAACTAAAATTAGCTTTTGTATCTAAGGTTAACCCATGATTAATCCAGGTCACCCATAGACAGAACTGGCTCATTGTCGCGGTCAATTCCTTTTTCAAAGCCAGCCGCAGCCGCACGAGCGCGACCCGCGTGCCACAGGTGACCAATGAAGAGGAAGAAAGCAAAAATGAAGTGAGAACCAGCCAACCAAGCACGGGGGTTAACATAGTTGAACCCGTTCGGCTCAGTAATAATTCCACCTACAGAGTTGATGGAACCGTTCGGTGCATGAGTCATATACTCAGCAGCACGACGCAGTTGCCAAGGTTGGATATCATTTTTCAGTTTGTTGAGATCCAAACCATTGGGCCCACGCAGAGGCTCTAACCAGGGGCCTTGGAAGTCCCAGAAACGCATGGTTTCACCACCGAAGATGATTTCACCGGTAGGAGAGCGCATCAGGTATTTACCGAGACCAGTGGGGCCTTGTGCGGAACCAATATTAGCTCCTAACTGTTGGTCACGAGCTAAGAAGACAAAGGACTGAGCTTGAGAGGCTTCAGCATTGGTGGGGCCGTAGAATTCGCTGGGATAGGCCGTGTTGTTAAACCAAACATAGGCAGCAGCGATAAAGCCCATCAGGGATAGGGCAGCTAGGCTGTAGGACAGATAAGCTTCACCCGACCAGATGAAAGCACGACGGGCCCAACCAAAAGGCTTGGTGAGAATATGCCAAATACCACCGGAGATACAAATCAAGCCAATCCAGATATGACCGCCGATGATATCTTCCATGTTAGCTACCCCAATGATCCAGCCTTCACCACCAAAGGGAGCATTGACGAGATAGCCAAAGATTACGGCTGGGTTAAGGGTGGGGTTACTAATGATCCGTACCGCACCGCCACCAGGGGCCCAACTGTCATAAACACCACCAAAGAACATGGCTTTGAAGACCAACAATAAGGCTCCTAATCCTAAGAGGATTAAGTGGTAGCCAATGATGTTGGTCATTTGGTTTTTATCTCTCCAGTCATAGCCGAAGAAAGAAGAGTATTCTTCTAGGGTTTCGGGGCCACGAACGGCATGATAAATTCCACCTAAACCTAAGACGGCAGAAGAAATCAGGTGCAGAACACCGACTACAAAGTAGGGGAAGGTGTCTACAATTTCGCCACCAGGGCCAACACCCCAACCGAGGGTGGCTAGGTGAGGAAGGAGGATAGCGCCTTGTTCATACAAGGGCTTTTCAGGAATGAAGTGGGCGACTTCAAACAGGGTCATTGCGCCAGTCCAGAAGACAATCAGACCGGCGTGGGCAACATGAGCGCCCAGCAGTTTACCGGATAGGTTAATTAAACGGGCGTTACCAGCCCACCAAGCGAAACCGGTGGATTCTTGGTCACGACCGCCCATTACCATTGAAGGATTAAAGGTGGTTTGCACGCTAGTCGAACCTCTTGTTCTACTCTCTACGATCTAGGTCAAAAAAGGGGTATTGATCAAAGGATGTGAGTCATTATCTCTGATTTAGGGATAATGACCACAAGTTTATTTTACAGAGCATTACCGCGAGGAAGAACCTCTTCGGGGAAGGTAAAGAACTGATGGGGTTGGTCAGCCGGAGCCATCCAAGCCCGAATGCCTTCGTTCAACAAGATATTCTTGGTGTAGAAGGTTTCAAATTCTGGGTCTTCTGCTGCTCTGAGTTCTTGAGATACGAAGTCATAAGCTCGCAGGTTCAGACCTAAGCCCACAATGCCCACGGCACTCATCCATAGACCGGTTACCGGTACAAAGAGCATGAAGAAGTGCAACCAACGTTTGTTGGAGAAGGCGATACCGAAGATTTGGCTCCAGAACCGGTTGGCGGTGACCATGGAGTAGGTTTCTTCGGCTTGGGTGGGTTCAAAAGCCCGGAAGGTGTTGGCTTTGTCTCCATCCTGGAACAGGGTGTTTTCGACGGTGGCTCCGTGGATGGCACAGAGTAAGGCTCCGCCGAGAATGCCGGCTACTCCCATCATGTGGAAGGGGTTGAGCGTCCAGTTGTGGAATCCTTGTAGGAAGAGGATGAACCGGAAGATGGCTGCGACTCCAAAACTGGGGGCGAAGAACCAGCTCGATTGTCCCAAGGGGTACATGAGGAATACGCTGACGAATACGGCGATGGGGCCGCTGAAGGCGATCGCATTATAAGGGCGAATGCCGACCAAACGGGCGATCTCGAATTGCCGCAGCATGAACCCAATCAGGGCAAAGGCTCCATGGAGGGCTACGAAGGGCCAGAGTCCGCCGAGCTGACACCAGCGAGCGAAGTTTCCTTGAGCTTCTGGGCCCCAGAGGAACAGCAGGGAGTGTCCCATGCTGTCTGCGGGACTCGATACGGCTACGGTGAGGAAGTTAGCGCCTTCGAGGTAGGAAGAAGCCAGTCCGTGGGTGTACCAGGAGGTAACAAAGGTGGTTCCGGTGAGCCAACCGCCGATGGAGAGGTAGGCGCAGGGGAACAGTAGAAGTCCTGACCATCCGATGAAGACGAAGCGATCGCGCTTTAGCCAGTCGTCGAGGACATCAAACCATCCTCTTTCACTGGGGGCGCGTCCGACTGCGATTGTCATTGAGCAAATCCTCTGACGTTACAAATTTAAATCAATTGCAGGGGATGAATTCCCAAAGGTTCCCTGAGCGGATTTTCAAGGGATTGACCACTTGGTGGTAAAATCCTTGAGTGTCTTTTCCTATAGAGGTTCAGACCTCTCCACTTTCAGGAACAGCCATTACTTTAATTAATTTGCCACTGGAGCTTTTACTCAGGGGCAAATTAATCTTTCTTAACATACCACAAGAAAGCAGAAAAGGCATCCAACTCCTTAAGGAGATTGGATTTTCCGCATAATATCTATAATAAACAATCTGAGGATTTTTACAATATGTCACACATATTCTCAGATTCTCTCAGAATAGAGAGGGGCTAGATGAGAGTTCCAAAGCGATCGCCTCCTTTCCATGCTGGACAAAGATTAAGGTAGAATCAGAAAGCACTCTTAATTTGGTATAGCGATCCAACTTCACCCAGACCTATGACGGCACAAGGAACCTCCACACCAACCAACAAAAAAGTTTTACACCAATCGATTCTCGGTTCGCGCCGACTGAGTAATTATGCTTGGGCAATTATTATTTCTATGGGCGCAACTGGCTTTTTACTGGCCGGAATATCGAGCTACACACAAATCAACCTCATCCCCTTTAGTAACCCCACTGAGCTAGTGTTTGTGCCTCAAGGCTTGGTGATGGGCTTATATGGTAGTGCAGGATTATTGCTGGCTTTGTATCTATGGCTGGTGATTCTGTGGGATGTGGGCGGCGGATATAACGAATTTAATACCGAAACGGGTAAGGCTCAAATCTTTCGTTGGGGTTTTCCTGGCAAAAATCGCCAACTTGATTTGACTTATCCCTTAGAAGATATTCAAGCCGTGGGCGTGATTATCAAAGAAGGACTCAATCCCCAACGGAAAATTTATCTGCGCGTCAAAGGAAAAGGTAATATTCCCTTAACCCGTGTGGGACAACCCATAAGCCTCTCAGATCTAGAAAACCAAGCTGCTGAGTTAGCCCGATTTTTAGAAGTACCTTTAGAAGGACTCTAAAAACTCCTGGCCGGTAGAATCTATGAGTAGCCTTGGTAACAGAAATTAAATCAATCTTATTCTATGCAACTTAGACCAAAATATTGGGTCATCTCGCTGATGCTCTTGAGTACATTGGCGATCGCCGGATGCAGTGGTAACCTCTCTGCTCCGGAATCGGATGGCTCCCCCACAGCCCCAGACGTTACCGCTTCCCCGGTTTCGAGTCCCGATCGCCCCTTTGAGGGGCTACCGACCTTGAACGGTCAAGCAACGGTAGCAATGACCGTTAACGGCTCCCCCATTACGATCAATGTCGATGGTACAAAAGCCCCAGTCACAGCCGGGAATTTTGTCGATTTAGTCGAGCGCGGATTTTATGATGGCTTGACCTTCCATCGGGTGGTGCGGGAGCCTCAACCCTTTGTGGTTCAAGGGGGCGATCCCCTAGGCAATGGAACCGGTGGATTTATCGATCCAGCAACGGGAGAAGAGCGGCAAATTCCCCTAGAAATCACCCCGGAAGGCGAGAGTGAACCGATTTATGGTCAGACCTTTCCGGCAGCTCAAATTACCAAACCTCCAGCACTTCAGCATACCCGTGGGGCAGTAGCGATGGCCCGATCGCAATTTCCCGATTCTGCCTCCTCCCAGTTTTATTTCACCTTGTCCGATCTCTCCTTTCTAGATGGCAATTATGCCGTATTCGGCTATGTTACCGAAGGCATGGACGCAATCGATCAAATTCAAGAAGGCGATCGTATAGAATCTGCTAAAGTCACCCAGGGTTTGGAAAACTTAAAACGGTAGTTGAATCAAGGGAAAGATCAAACGACCTATTCCCCATTCCCTATTCCCTAAATATGGCACGCAATCGATTATTCAGTCTATTCACTCGCGCCTTGCGTTTGGCCGCACAATCCAATCGCCGTGGAATTCCCCTTGATGAATGGTCAGAAATACAACAGCATCAGAACCGCCAAAGTCTAAAACGGCGTTCATTTCTCAAAAGTGCCGGAATCTTTGGCGGTGGAATGCTCTTGGCTGCTGGAGGTCAATCTCCCGGTGTTAATTTTTGGGCGCAAGATGTAACTGACCCCAAAATTGCCATTATTGGAGCGGGGATGGCGGGTTTGAGTGCTGCCTACCACCTGAAAAAAGCAGGCTACCGCGCCACCCTTTACGAAGCCTCAAATCGCGTCGGTGGCAGAATGTATACCGTTAAAGATGTGGTCGGTAAAGGTCTCTGGGTAAACTTGGGTGCTGAGTATATCAATAGCGACCATGAGGATATGCTGGCCCTAGCCCAAGAATTCCAGATTCCTTTGCTCGATCGCTTTGTCCCTGAAGAATTGGCTCTCAAAGATCTCTATTATTTTGATGGGCAAACGATCTCCGAAGCCAAACTCGCTGAAGCGCTTCTCCCCGTTGCCGAGCGAATTGCTGTTGATAGCGATCGCCTGGATGAAGATTGGGAGAATGTCAGTATTGAATTAGATGCGCTCTCGGTGGCTGAATATGGCGATCGTATCGGCCTATCAGGATGGTTGCAAGAATTCATCGAACTCGTCATGATTACTGAGATGGGACTCGAAGCCGATGACATCACAGCCCTGAACCTGATCTGGTTGCTTCCTACTGTGGATGAGCAAGGCAATGTAGAATCAACTGGATATTCCGATGAACGATATCTAGTTCAAAATGGCACGCAAGCGATTACCGATGCCCTGGCAGGAGAATTACAGAATCAAATTGAGACAGGAATGGCCTTAGAATCCATTCGGCAGCAGGGAGAGCGATTTAGACTCACCTTCAACTCTACCGATGTAGACGCAGATATCGTCGTTCTCGCCATTCCCTTTAGCGTTCTTCGTTCCGTTCCCATGGGTGTATCCTTGCCCCAGACCTTGCGCCAGTTTATCGACGAGGTAGGTTACGCCAATAATGTGAAAGTGACGGTCGGCCATAACCAACCCGTCTGGCGAGACCAAGGATTAAGCGGTCTGGGATATACCGATCTGCCCTTGCAAACCTTTTTTGAAGCTTCGCAACTGCAACAGTCTGAACTGGGAGCAATGACCTATTATCTGGGAGGAGATATTGGTTGGGAGAGTCAGCGCTACAGCGTTGAAGAGAATGCTCGTCTCTATACCGAAATGCTCGATCCTTTCATTCCTAATCTACTCAAAAGCTACAACGGAAAGGCCGCTCGCCTCCATTGGCCGACCTATGGTTATGCTTTAGGCAGCTATGCTTGCTTTAAGCCAAGGCAGTATACAGGATTTGCTCAACATCACGTTTACATCGAGGGCGAAGACGAGCAAAACGTTCATCACGGGCGCTTGATTTTTGCTGGAGAACATACCAGTGATGAACATCAAGGCTATATGAATGGTGCGGCACAGTCGGGACGTTTAGCCGCGAAAACAGTGTTAAGGCAGTTGGGAGTTATGGGATCTTCAAGCGCTTGAGTGCGATCGAGTTAGTCATCAGCACATCGTAGGTAAGGGGATTCCTAAGCTAAAGTGTTTTAAAGTACAATATAAATAGTATAAGTACAGCCTCGCACTTTATATTCTTACTCATTACTGGGGCAGCGCCCAGCGCTGTAGTAAAGCATGAAACTTGACATTGTTCTGGGGGATATACTCAATCAACCTGTGGATGTTATCGTCAATCCTTGGAATCGGAATCTGATTCCCTGGTGGTTACTTTTGCCTCAAGGCGTGTCTGGAGCCATTAAGAAAAAAGGGGGAACCTCACCCTTTAAGGAATTAGGGAAAATGGGGCCAATTCCTTTGGGTGAAGCGAGGGTAACCCATGCAGGTAATCTTCCGTTCAAAGCTATTATTCATGTGGCTGGAATTAATCTTTTCTGGGTGGCAACGGATTATTCAGTACGTGCCTCGACCCATTTTGCTATGACTGAAGTGATTCAAGGGGGTTATAAATCTGTCGCTTTTCCCCTGATTGGATCAGGATCGGGTAATCGGGGTAAAGAATGGAGTAAGTCGATTATGATGGATGAATTCAAGACGATTGACTATGATGGCCAGGTGATTGTGGTGGAATATAAAAAACCCCTATCTTGATGACAACTATTTACCCATTACCTATTACCCTTCTGCCGTGCGAAGCTAGATTAGTGACTGTAGACAATATCGGTGCGTAATACATACTTGATTCCCTGTTCGACTAGACATCCTTTATGCCATAATCGATGCTCGAAAATTAAGGCATGACCGATTTTAGGGGTAATCTTAATCCGGTCTTGTCGAAACTGGGTTTCACCTCCTTGAAAGTCTTCGCTCAGGAAGATCAATAGGGTGAATAAGGTTTCATTGCCCTCTACAGTTTGACGACCATCTTGGTGAATTTTAAAGTTCTGGCCTGGGGTATATCGATAGAAACGGAAATAGGGAGATAGACTAATCGCTTGTTTGCCTTCATAGATGGGTAAGGAATAGGAAGCGAGTTTATGCCATAATTCTTGGGCTAGGGATGGTGAATAGTCATTGACTCTGTGATTATTTCTAATGTTCGGTAAATGTTGCCGACCTTCATGGACTTGAATATCGGCTTCGGAGTAGCCCATTTTTTCAGATTGATCGATGAGTTGACTACATTCTTGTACAGATAGCAGGGATTCAAGGATCAAGATATTTTTGCTCAGTTCGATTATTTTCATATGATTCAGTAGGACTGCTGGCCAGTCTACTATAGTTAGACCTTAACTTCTGGGAGTGTGAACGGAACCATCAAGTTGTGGGATGTGGATTAGGATGATTTTGTACAATGGAGTCACCCTAAACCCCGATTAACCGAGAATATGTTGGATTTATCTAACTTTGGCCCCTTAGATTTAGTGATTCTGCAAACCACGTCCTTTTGTAACCTGGATTGCGACTATTGCTATTTACCCGATCGCCATCTCAAAAACCAGTTTTCTCTGGATCTGATTGAACCGGTGTTTCGGCGCATCTTCGAGAGTCCGTTTGTGGGAGATCGCTTTACCGTCTGTTGGCACGCAGGGGAACCCCTAGCTGTGCCGATTTCGTTCTATGAAACTGCCCTCGCTCAGATTGCAGAACTGGATCGAACTTTAAATTATACCGGGTGTAAAATTGGGCAATCCGTGCAAACCAACGCCACCTTAATTACTCCCGCTTGGTGTGACCTCTTCAAGCGCTATAACGTGCAAGTGGGGGTGAGCATTGACGGCCCCGATTTTATCCATGATGCCCATCGCAAAACCCGCACGGGACTGGGAACCCATCACAGCACCATGCGCGGCATTCGCCACCTGCAAGAACAGGACGTGCCGTTTAACATTATCACCGTGATTACGGAAGATTCCCTTGACCATGCTGATGAGCTGTTTGAATTTTTCATGGATAACGGTCTCACGGATGTGGGCTTTAATATCGAAGAATTAGAGGGGGTACACCAGTCCTCATCCCTCGCCAATACGGACGCTAGAAAGCGCTATAAGACGTTTATTCGCCGATTTTGGGATTTGACGGCCCAAAGCGGCGGAGAATTGAAGCTACGGGAATTTGAGCGGATTTGTAGTTTGATTTATAGTGGCGATCGCATCCCCAGAAGCGGTTTAACCACTCCCTTCGTAATTCTCAATGTCGATCATCAGGGCAATTTTTCCACCTTCGACCCCGAACTGTTAGCCATCAAAACCGCAGAATACGGTGATTTTATCCTCGGCAATGTCCTCACCGATAGCTTAGAATCCGTGTGCGAGAGTGAAAAATTCCAACGCATCTATGGCGATATTACGGCTGGGGTCGAACTGTGTCAAAATACTTGTCAATATTATGGCTTGTGTGGCGGCGGTTCTGCCAGTAATAAATATTGGGAAAACAAAACCTTTCGCTCCTCGCAAACCATGGCCTGTCAATATTACGAACAAATGATGACCGATTTAGTGGTTGAACGGTTAGAGGATTCTTTAGGATTAACTCATGTCTGATTTTCATCCCGTCTTTTGGCAATTACACAGTGACCTTCCTAGACAAGGCCCCGGTAATTTTGAAGCGACAAAACAGGCCTTTTCTCGTCTGAGTGCTTTACCTGACTGTCCCCAGATTTTAGATGTGGGGTGCGGCCCAGGACAACAAACCCTCGATCTGGCCACCCTGAGCCAAGGTAAGATTACTGCGGTGGATTTCTATCAACCCTATCTCGATGAGCTGAAGCAAAGATTTGAGAGTCAGGGATGGGGAGAGCGCTTAGAAGTTGTCTGTGCAGATATGGCCGACCTCCCCTTTGCAGCAGAATCTTTCGATCTGATTTGGTCAGAAGGAGCCATCTATATCATGGGGTTCGATCGCGGGTTGAGCAAGTGGCGATCGCTCCTCAAACCCGGAGGATACCTAGCCGTCACCGAAATTAGTTGGTTAAAACCTAATCCTCCCGCACCCGTCAAGGAATTTTGGCAAGAAGGCTATCCCTCCATGAGAACCCTAGAGGAAAATCAAGCCGCCATGGAAACGGCCGGTTATACCCTGGTTGATACGTTTACCTTACCCGAAAGTGCTTGGTGGACAGATTACTATACGCCCTTGGAGAACAAAATTAAGCAGCTCAAAATCGAGTATCAGAATGACTCAGAAGCCTTGCAAGTTTTAGAGGGCGAACAACAAGAAATAGACCTCTATCGCCAGTACAGTCAATATTACGGCTACGTTTTTTATATTGGACAAATCCAAAAGAATTAAACCAAACCAATATCCACAGGAATAATGGCTGGAATTACTTCTTCTGGAGTGACACCATTGATAATGCCTAAGACTTGATTGGTTTGAGTGATTTTAATAATTGTTGTATTGTTCAAACTCTCTAAGGTGACATCGGCTAAACTGAGTCCTCCTGTGAGACCAATAAAGTCTACACCTACTTGGAAATCTCCGACAATATCGGCTGAAGGAATATCATTGGCAACTGCTCCAGTGCGAAGGACAAATAGATCAATTCCTTCTCCACCAAAGAGGATATCTTGGCCTAAATCACCACTGAGGGTATCTTCTCCTTGATTTCCATAAAGGGTATCTTCCTGTTGTCCTCCAAATAGGATGTCATTACCCGCTCCACCAGAGAGGATGTCTCGATGTTGGTTTCCGAGGAGGGAGTCGTTATCGAGGTCACCAAATAAAACGTCGTTATCGCGATCGCCGTTTAAGGTATCGTTATCCTTGCCTCCATACAAGACATCATTTTGTTGTCCCCCATGTATCCAGTCGGCTTCAGTGCAACCATAGAGGGTATCGTTATCTTGGTTGCCGAACATATAATCACTGCCCCGATCGCCCGATACAATATCATTACCGCGATCGCCACTGATGAGATCATCATCTCGGCCTCCCCAGACCCAATCATCCTGTTGTCCTGCGAAAATGGTATCCCGTTCCGTACCCCCAAACATGAAGTCGCTGGCCAGGTTACCAAACAGAATATCAAAACCGCGATCGCCTGACACCACATCCCGACCCCGATCTCCAAACATGGAGTCATCATGTTGTCCTCCAAACATGAGGTCGGTTTGTTGTCCCCCATGCATGGTATCGTTGCCACGCCCGCCAAACAGCAGGTCATAGCAGGTATTCCCCATCAGGGAGTCATCCCCATCATCACCGGATATCGTGTCATTATGGCGATCGCCAAATACCGTATCCTCATGTTGACCACCGAACACCACATCATGGCCTTGTCCTGCGTGGACGACATCTCGGTTTTGGTCGCCATAAATCCAATCTCGGTGCATTCCGCCCATCAGGGAATCATTGCCCAGATTCCCCCGTACTGTATCGTTGCCTAAGTCTCCAAAGACCGTATCCGGGTGTTGCCCCCCAAACAGAATATCCCAGCCGCGACCGCCGTGAATGGTGTCGCTATTGAGACCTCCAAAGATAATATCCTGGTTGAAATGGCCCATGAGGGAATCATAGCCTTCTTCACCAAAGACCCAATCATTATCGCGATCGCCGATGGCCGTATCATTGCCCAATCCGCCCAACAGCCAATCATTCTGCTGACCGCCAAACTGAATATCATCCCCTGGGCCGCCAAAGATCGTATCGTTATCTTGGTCGCCCAGAAGAAGATCAGCACCTTCCTGACCCAGAAGAATATCATGATATCTGCCCCCATAAGCGGTATCATTACCCGTCCCAGCAAACACCGTATCATCCCCTTGATAAGCCATGATCAAGTCATAGCCACCATAGCCATAGATGCGGTTATTCACATGATCGGCTCGCAACAATTCCGCCTGTTCAGTGCCGAAAAAGTTTTCTTCGGCGATCGTATAATTCACCCGCGCTTCCGAAGGGGCATAAAACTCCCAAGGCTGATCGATACAATCCAGATGGGCCCCGATTCCTAGAATTGCCCCCCAGTCAAATCCCAAAAACGACAGGGTTGAAGTAGTCTCTATCACTTCAGTAATGGTTTGCCCAGCGCTTGATGGCACAAAACTGCCAATTGGAATAAACGGTGGCACACCTCCATCCGGTTGGGGAGTCACCCCTGCTGTTTCTCCCACCACAGGCAGGGTAATCACCCCAGGAACCGCGCTCACATTACCCCGTTCATCCGTGGTCAGAAATGTAAACGTAGCATCTCCGGTAAAATTCGGATTAGGAACAAACGTCAGTTGACTCGCTTGCTCTGGAGTGAGCAGTTGTCCCGCGACAACCGGTTCGCCATTCAGGAATAACGTCCCCTGTTCTGGCGTGGGTGGAGTCCCAATCGTAAAGAAAGAAACAATTCCATCCGGGTCTGAACCCGTCAGAGTTGGTACAGACGCGGGTTCGGTAGTGCCTTGAGCGATGGGTTCACTGGTGGCTGGATTCGCCACAGGAGGAGCTGTCGGCCCTGCCCCGATAATGGGGATGGTAACCGTCGCTGGGGCACTCTCATTGCCATCATTATCAATGGCGGTGAATGTAAATTCTGCATCCCCCGTGTAGTTAGGATTGGGGTCAAAGACCAGTTGCGCCGCTTGCTCTGGAGTAAAGGTTTGTCCCGGTTTTACCGGTTCTCCCTTGTACAACAGAGTTCCCTGTTCTGGGGGAATGATTGACCCCAGTTTTAAGAAAGCCACATTTCCATCGGGGTCAGTTCCCAGGAGGCTAGTGACTGGACTGGGAGTATTATTCGGAACAGGATTATTCGGAGTTGAAGAGGCGATCGGGGGCAGTCCCGGTGTTGCCCCTTGAATGGGTAGAATAACCTTAGCTGGAGTCGGATCTGTATTGCCCTTAGTATCCGTCACCGTATACTCAAACGTCGCATCTCCAGTAAACCCAGGAGTCGGGTCAAAAACTAACTGTCCAGCCTGCTGTGGCGTAAACGTTTGCCCTGGCCGCACTGGCTCCCCATTGTAGAACAAAGTCCCTTCCTCTGGACTTGGCAAATTCGTTACCGTAAAGAACGAGACATCACCATCTGGGTCAGTCCCAATCAACGTCGGAACTGGACTCGGTTCATCATTTGGACGTACTGGCCCACTCCTATCCACCGCCTCCGGTGGGTTAGTTATTGTTGCCGCTTCAATAGGTAGCGTAACAGTCGCTGGTGTTGGGTCAGTATTACCCGCCTCATCTGTCGTCGTATAGTTAAACGTCGCATCCCCAGTAAAATTCGGGTTGGGGTCAAACACCAGTTGTCCAGCTTGTTCTGGAGTAAACTTATCGCCCGGTTTAACCGGTTCCCCATTATAAAACAGAGTCCCCTGCTCAGGAGTCGGCACACTGGTTACCGTGAAGAACGAAACATCATTATCCGGGTCAGTTGCCGTCAAAGTAGGAACCGGACTTGGCTCATCATTCGGACGCACCGGCCCATTCTTATCCTGCGCCTCTGGCGGGTTAGTAGTGGTCGGCCCTACAAATGGCAAGGTAACCGTTGCTGGTGTGGGGTCAGTATTACCCGTTGTATCCGTCACCGTATAGTTAAAAGTAGCATCCCCAGTAAAGTTGGGGTTCGGGTCAAACACCAGTTGCCCTGCTTGCTCTGGAGTAAACGTATCACCCGGTTTCACCGGTTCCCCGTTGTAGAACAGAGTCCCCTGACTCGCCGGCGGAATGGTGGTTACCGTGAAGAATGAAACATCACCATCTGGGTCTGTTCCGGTCAACGTCGGAACTGGCGAAGGCTCATCATTGGGTCGATTTTCTGTGATTTTATCTTGCGCTGCTGGCGGGTTAGTGGGAGTAGGAGCCGTAAAAGGCAGGGTAACCGTCGCTGGCGTGGGGTCAGTATTACCCGTTGTATCCGTCACCGTATAGTTAAACGTCGCATCCCCAGTGAAATTAGGGTTGGGGTCAAACACCAGTTGTCCAGCTTGCTCTGGAGTAAACGTATCACCCGGTTTAACCGGTTCCCCATTATAAAACAGAGTGCCTTGCTCAGGAGTCGGCACACTCGTCACTGTAAAGAAAGAAATATCATTATCTGGGTCAGTTCCTGTCAAAGTTGGAACTGGACTTGGCTCATCATTGGGACGTACCGGCCCATTCTTATCCTGCGCCTCTGGCGGGTTAGTCGTCGTTGGCCCTACAAATGGCAGGGTAACCGTCGCTGGCGTGGGGTCAGTATTACCCGTTGTATCCGTCACCGTATAGTTAAACGTCGCATCCCCAGTGAAATTGGGATTGGGGTCGAATATCAGTTGTCCAGCTTGCTCTGGGGTAAACGTATCACCCGGTTTAACCGGTTCCCCGTTGTAGAACAGAGTCCCCTGACTCGCCGGCGGAATAGTCGTTACCGTAAAGAACGAAACATCACCATCCGGGTCAGTCCCCGTCAGCGTCGGAACCGGAGACGGTTCATCATTGGGTCGAGTTTCTGTGGTTTTATCCTGTGCCTCTGGTGGGTTAGTAGGAGTTGCCGCTACTAAAGGCAGGGTTACCGTTGCTGGCGTGGGGTCAGTATTACCCGCTTCATCAGTCACCGTGTAGTTAAACGTCGCATCCCCCGTAAAGTTGGGGTTCGGGTCAAACACCAGTTGTCCAGCCTGTTCTGGAGTAAACGCATCACCCGGTTTAACCGGTTCCCCATTGTAGAATAGGGTTCCCTGACTCGCTGGCGGAATACTCGTTACCGTGAAGAACGAGACATCATTATCCGGGTCTGTCCCGGTGAGTGTCGGCACCGGAGAAGGTTCGTCATTCGGACGCACCGGCCCATTCTTATCCTGCGCCTCTGGGGGAGATGTGGGGGTTGGTTCGACTACTGGGATGGTAACTGTAGCTGGAGTTGCGTCGGTATTACCATTGTTATCGGTTGCCGTGTAGTTAAAGGTGACATTGCCAGTGAAGGTGGGGTTGGGGTTAAATACCAGTTGCGCTGCTTCCTCTGGAGTCAGTTGTTGGTTAGCCGTAACTGGGTTGCCATTGAGTAAAAGCTGCCCTTCACTGGGATCGGGAATACTGGTGATAGTAAACGATGTAATGGTATCCCCAACATCTGGATCGGTTGCTGTCAGAGTGGGAACTGGAGCAGGTTCATCATTCGGAATTGTTTCAGATAGCTTATTTTGAGTATCTGGTGGGTTATTGCTTACATTGGTCACCGTGGGGGTAACGGTGCCTTCGTTATTGGTTTCGTTACTTTCGGCGATGGTGTTGTTGGGGTCAACCACTGCCGTGTTGGTGAAGGGGTCACTGGCGGCGGCGGTGACCGTACCGATGATTTCCAGGGTGGCCGTGCTACCGGCGGTGAGAGAGCCTCCGGTGAAGGTGACGACTCCTCCCGTTTCACTGGCACTGAAGCCAGCTTGGGTGGTGGCATTGGAGTAGGTGAAGCCGGTGGGGAGGGTGTCTTGAACTTCGATACCGGTGACATCAGCGCCAGGGTTGGCGTTGCTGACGACTAGGGTGTAGGTGAGGGGGTCTCCGGCACTGACGTTGCTGCTGCTGGCGGTTTTGGTGATGCTCAGGTCGGGGGGAGTGGTCACCGTGGGGGTAACGGTGCCTTCGTTATTGGTTTCGTTACTTTCGGCGAT
>NZ_JAQOSO010000102.1:0-63235 GCF_030068505.1 Roseofilum capinflatum BLCC-M114 | reverse complement strand
CACTGACGTTGCTGCTGCTGGCGGTTTTGGTGATGCTCAGGTCGGGGGGAGTGGTAGCAACGACATTGGTTGTATCAGTGAGAATGTCATCTCCTGGGGAGGTGTCGTTAATACCTGGAACTTGGACAGTGTTCTCAATTGTACTGTTAGCAGGAGCGATAACTGTTCCTTCTGCCAGAATAGTTAGGGTGTCATCTGGCCCGATGTTGACACTGGTGAATATTTCATTGCTCGTGCCCGAAGCACCGTTAATTATGTTAGATTGTCCTGAAGTATTTGTGACTGAAGCATTCCAGGAGTCAATGTCAACACCACTTGTGGGAATCGAGTCTTGGACAATTAAGCCGACAACGCGATTGGGGAGAGTGTTATTGGTTAGACTAATGGTGTAAGTAATATTTGCTCCCGTAGCAATATTATCTACACCGTCAGTTTTGGTAATTGTGAAATCTACATCTGGAGTTGGAGTAGGAAGAGTCCCAAAGTCACCAGAGTTTTCACTGGGTTCCTGAATAATTGTAGCGGTTCCATTCGTCTGACTGAGGCGGGCAAAGCGTCTTTCATTATTGTTACCGTTTGATCTAACGATGGCATAAAGGTCTCCGTCTTCTCCAAAGCCAAGAGAACCTGAATTATCAACATTGGAGAGTCCAGACTCACCCACATATTCAGCAATGAGAGTATTGACATTGACTTTGTAGAGCCTTAACTCTCCACTGACTAAAACTGAAACATAGAGAATATCGGCATTGTTGGGATCAAAAGCAGCATCACCACTTCCTGCACTGAAGGATGGAGTGCCCCCTGATATTGCTCCTAAGTCTGTTGCCACTCCTGTATTAGGATCAATGCTATAAAGGTTTGCAGTATTTCCAGCTAAACCGTAAATCGTACCATCTTGAGCTTGAGCCAGTTTCAGGAACTGAACATCTACACCTGTGCGATTAGGGAGGGTGGTATTAGTTTGGGTCACAGGGTCCCAATAACCCACTTGAGAACCCACTGGAGCAGTGGAATTACTTTGTTCTCCCACATAATAAATTCGTCCTGTATTACTATCGCGAGTAATGGCAAAACTCCGAAAAGCAAGCTCTCCTCCAGGGATAAAGGTTTGATTTCCGTTGGTAATATCAACTAAGTATAGTTGGGAAGGGTTACCTCTAGCAGAATAGAAGGGGTTGGGTTGGATATTACCTACAAAGGTATCGACTGTGGCTTGGTTATTTGTGGCGTTTAGATCGCTCGGGTTAGAGGCAGTAATTTCAGCAGTGTTACTCAGGATTGTGCCGCTAGTACCAGGATTAATGGTTGCCTCAATTTCTAGGGTGGCGTTGTCACCGTTGTTGATATTACCGACTGTCCAAATTCCTGTTGTATTGTCGTAGGTTCCTTGACTGGGTGTGCTACCTGAAAAAGTGAGTCCGCTCGGTAGTGAATCTGTAACTTCTACTCCTGTGGCATTATCGGGCCCGTTGTTGGAGAGGGTAATGGTGTAGGTGATAGTGTTCCCAACGTTGGGAACATTGTTACTTATGCTTACTCCGTTAATTTCTAGATCGGCATTAAGGGTATGGGGGTAGGTGACGATCGCCCCCTCATCAAATACTAATTCTGATTGTATATTGCCTGTACGATACCCCAGATCCCAGGTTCCACCGCGATCGCCATTTCCGGTTAAGGTGGTAGAGGCGGCGATCGCCCTTTTCGTTAACTGACTGAGGCTATCCACAAACGACCGACCGATCGCATTTTCAGCGACTCGACACCCATAGAGTAATATTTCGGCGGATTGACCCAGAAGATTTGACCAGCTTTGTAGCGTTTGGCTATAGTAGGGTAGGCTTTCTCGATTGAGTTGAGTAGAACCCAGATGAATTTGTCCCCAATTCCCATGGGAAATCAAATGAATCGATTCAATGGAGTTTTCCCGATGAGTCTTTAAATGTTGGGTAATCTGCTCAATTCCATCTTGGTGTTTTTCCAAGATGACAACTTCCACATCTGACTCGATCCCCTTGAGGAGAAGGTCATAATCTTTAATTTGGGGATCGATAAACGCAATCTGTTTCGGGAAAACAGGCAAATTGAGTGAGTAAGACATGGTTATGGTAGATTTTATCTGATGATTTCGAGTCAAATGGATTGATAACTTTTTCTAGTGAAATCCACTCTATTGTTTGAGAGTAGGGGCTTTCTTTCTAAGGGAGTTAAAATTTCATACGCTTGGCTATTTTAAATTAGATGTTTTTATCGGTATATATTGCATGATGTAGAATCAACTTTGGTTGAAATTAGAAGTTAGGTTGATTTTATCTTTGGTGTAAGATTAATCGGACAAAAAACAGATAAAACTCTCTTGACTCAAAAAAGTTTATTCGCACCCTAGGCAAGCATTTTTAAATTATAACTCTAAGCAAAATAATTTGGCAATTGATCGGAAGATGAATTTTAACGCATGAAGAATCAATAATTTTACGGATAATTAATCATAGAGTTAAGACAATCAATACTCAGGGACTCCAGTCTACTTAAAACTAGGTTACGATAGTGTAAACTTTTTTGGCAAGATAAGTTCTATTGCCGTTTAAAACCCTCTCAGCTAAAGGTCTGATGCGATGCGAATTCTAATTTATTCTTACAACTATGCTCCAGAACCGATTGGGATTGCCCCACTCATGACCGAGTTGGCTGAAGGTCTGGCCGAGCGGGGGCATCAGGTGCGGGTGGTGACGGGGATGCCCAATTATCCGGAACGGCAGGTTTATGAGGGTTATCGCGGTAAAATTTATCTGACTGAAGTAAAAAATAAGGTTACTATTCAACGCAGCTATGTTTATATAAAGGGGCCAAAACCGGGATTATTCGATCGCCTTTTACTTGACGGTAGTTTTGTGGTCAGTAGTGTGGTGCAAGCCTACCGGGGATGGCGACCCGATGTGGTTTTTGCGACCATTCCGCCCTTGCCGATTTCCGTTCCAGTGAGTCTGTTTTCGGCTTCTCGGCGCTCTCCCGTCGTCCTCAATTTACAAGATATTGTCTCAGAAGCGGCGGTACGAGTGGGCTTACTCAAGCGGGAATCTATCCTGTTCAAAATGGCAGAAAGTTTAGAGACGCTTGCCTATTCTACCTCAGAACAGATTAGCGTGATTGCAGAAGGATTTCGAGAAAAATTATTGTCCCAAGGAATTAGCGATCGCAAAATCACCTGTATTCCCAACTGGGTAGATGTGAACTTCATCCGTCCTCTACCGCAAGAACCCAATGATTTTCGCAGCAAGCATCAACTCGACGGTAAATTTGTGATCCTTTATGCGGGAAATATTGCCCTCACCCAAGGTCTAAGTACCGTCATTGAAGCAGCCGCCCAACTTCAACATCTCGAAGCCATTCAATTTGTGATTGTGGGAGAACAAAAAGCCTTGGGCGCTTTGCAAACGGAATGCGATCGCCTGAAAGTCACCAATGTTAAACTCCTGCCCTTCCAACCCCGTGAAACTCTCCCCCAAATGTATGCTGCGGCTAACATCGGCTTAGTGGTGCAAAAACAGCGCGTCACAACCTTTAACCTGCCCTCCAAAATTCCCTTAATTTTATCGAGTGGGCGAGTCATTGTCGCCTCGGTTCCCGATGATGGAACTGCCGCTAAAGCCGTTCGGGACAGTCAAGGGGGAGTAGTGGTTGAACCAGAAAACAGCCAAGCCCTCGCCGATCGCATTGCCCAACTCTATGATAATCCCGCCGAAGTTGAACAGCTAGGCAAGCAAGGGCGAGACTATGCCATGGCAAACTTTTCTCTTGAACAAGCGCTCAATCGCTATGAATCCCTATTCGAGGAGGCGATCGAAAGTTACCCTAGTAAGGGCTAAAGGCAAGTACCTAATCCCCAGATCTTCAGTTAAGATGAAGATTCCTAAGAAAATCCCAATAGTGTCCTAATTCTGAACCTAGTTTGCATGTCCAACTTTGGCCAAACCCCTCTTTCTCCAACCTCAATTCCCTCCTCAGCGCCCTCTAGTCCCTTGTCCCTAGAGAGTAGTCAGCAGATGGCCCTAACCATCGCAGAAGCAGCAGATGACCGGAAAGGGGAAGATATCCTGATCCTGAAAGTAGATGAAGTCTCTTATTTAGCCGATTTCTTTATATTGGTGACGGGATTATCCACCGTGCAAGTGCGGGCGATCGCCAGGTCGATTGAAGATAGTGTAGAAGAACACTTTCAGCGCTTCCCCCTGAGAACTGAAGGGAAAGCAGAAGGAAGCTGGGTTTTGCAAGACTTTGGAGAAGTCATTGTCCATATATTTCTCCCTGAAGAAAGGCAATTTTATAACCTCGATGCCTTCTGGAGTCATGCAGAACCCATAGAATTTCAACCCAAGGACTCATAGAGAGATTAAAGCCAATGACGGAAAAACCCATCTGGCCTTGTCCCGTACCAGATGAACAGCAACCTCTCAACGAATATCAAGCCCTTAAAGAATCGGGCTTCTTTCGTTGGGGAACCCTAGAGCCTCACCAGTATTGGTTGAAGGCCATCTGGATTTGGGGATTAAGTTGGGTGATTACTGGGCCGGTGTCTGCCGCTAGTTTTCCCATGAGCAAAGACCCGATCCGATTTACCATTTGTGCCAGTGCTGGAGCCAGTTTGATCTTGATTTTATTGCTCCTGCGCCTATACTTAGGATGGAAATATATTGGCGATCGCCTAAATAGTCCCACTGTCTCCTACGAAGAATCCGGCTGGTATGATGGTCAAATCTGGGAAAAATCCCCAGAGAGCTTGACCAAAGACCAACTGATTGTTACCTACCAAGTCAAACCCATCCTCAAACGTCTTCATTGGACATTTGCGGGACTAGGCACACTGCTGGGAACGGAAGCGATTAGTTGGGTCTGCTTTTAATGATTTGTGATCTTCTATTTATCCTATTGATAAACTCATGACCAGGGGAAAACGTACCGCCACCTTACAAGTTAGTCTTCTCCGGGAAGGCATTACAGAATCCACCCACTGCACGCAAGCCGTAGTTTGTGACGATAAAGGGCGAGTCCTTTCTGCTGCTGGAGATCCAGAAACCGCCACCTTCATTCGCTCTGCCCTCAAACCCTTTCAAGCCTCAGCCGTCACCAGCAGTGGAACCCTGGAGAGGTACAATTTGAGCGATCGCGATTTAGCCATCATTTGCAGTTCCCATCAAGGAACCACCGCCCAAGCCAGACAAGTCTTCAACATCCTCTGGCGCTGCGAAATTGAACCCACCGCACTCCAGTGTCCCATTCCCTCTGGCGCTCAAAGCGCCCTCCAACACAACTGTTCTGGTAAACATGCTGGTATGTTAGCCGTTTGTCAGCAACGTCATTGGATGAAAGAAAACTATTTACGCCGCAATCATCCCGTGCAACAACTGATTTTATCCAGAGTTGCCGAACTGCTCAGAATGCCTCCCGATGAACTCATTGGTGTTCATGACGACTGTGGCGCACCTACCTACTACATGCAACTGGGGCAAATGGCGACCTTGTATGCTCAATTGGCTTCTGGCGATCATCTCGATTTAGAACGAGTGGTGCGAGCCATGACCCATTACCCGGAATTTGTTGCCGGTGAAGAGAAGTTTGATACGGAATTAATGCGAGTGACTCAGGGGGAGCTGGTGAGTAAGTCGGGAGCTGAAGGCATCCAATGCATTAGCCGTATTGGGGAAGGAATGGGTTTAGCCATTAAGGTGATTGATGGCAGTAAGCGGGCCAAATATGCCGCAGCCATTTACGCCCTCAAAGAGTTAGGCTGGATCAGCCCCATGGCGGCTGATACCCTTGGAGATCAGTTCATGAGCATTGGAGACTATAAACGCCTAGAAGTGAGCGGAGAATTGTCGATTATTTAGAAATTTGGGAAAAAAGGTTGCATAATTAAAATCACTGATCTATACTAGATAAAGTGACGCGGGGTAGAGCAGTCTGGTAGCTCGTCGGGCTCATAACCCGAAGGTCAGTGGTTCAAATCCGCTCCCCGCCACCAAATCAAAACAACGACAGTAGAGCGGGTTTCCATCCTTGACCTTCAGATTATGGAAACCCCTCTGCTTAAAGTATTCCTAAATCCAGCATAGCACCCTCCAAAGTGAATAGGTTCCCATGGGGCTAAAGAGAGCAGTCAATTAGTTATCCTCAAAATGTTTCTCTTGTTGAAGATGGGTTGAAGTTCCCAAAGATGGGAATTGTTTATGCCAAAATCCATAGACCTATTGAGGGTAAAATCAAGACAGTAACGGTGTCAATGAACGCGAAAGGTCAATACTTTGCTTCTGTGTTAGTTGATGATGGAGAGGATACGCTAGAACAGTCAACAGAAGGAAAAGCGATTGGTATTGATTTAGGATTGGCTCATTTTGCGATTACTTCAGATGGGTCTAAATTTGATAATCCTAGATGGATAGCGAAGCACGAACGCAACCTAAAAGCCAAGCAAAAACGGCTATCCAGACGACAAAAAGGCTCTAACAACCGTAATAAGACCCGTAAGCAAGTAGCCAGCGTTCACAATAAAATATCTCGTTGTCGAGAGGACTTCCATCACAAACTATCACGCAGGATAGTTAACGAAAACCAAGTCATCGTGGTGGAAAATCTCGCTGTTAAGAACATGGTCAAGAACCACTATCTTGCTAAAGCAATAAGTCAGGTAGGATGGGGTCAATTCTGTACCATGCTCAAATACAAAGCTGAATGGGAAGGGAAGGTTTACCTTGAGGTAAGCCGTTTCTTTCCTAGCTCAAAGACTTGTAACGTTTGCCTCAATCAAGTTAAAAGCCTTCCCCTTGATGTGAGGTTTTGGCAGTGTGCCAAGTGCGGGACTAAACATGACCGCGACATCAACGCTGCCAAGAACATAAAAGATGAAGGGCTGCGTATTTTATCCTCTGGAACGGGGGATATCGCCTATTGTCCAGATGTAAGCCGAGACAGTAGAGGACGCAAGAAGTCTACTATTTCGCAGTCTGTTGGATAGGAAGCCGACGGTGTAATCTCTGATTCACCGCTCGGTAGTTCACCGCAACCGTCGCGGGAAAAGTCCTCATTACATTTGTATTCCCTGTTGCTCATTGGGAGGGGCAGATGGTGGTATGGTGTGGCAAATGGGTTAGTTTTCAAAGCTTATGAATGAAGACCAGGAACGCCCTCAGTCTCCTTCCTTATCTTTAGAACAAAAGATAGGTCGGTTTTTCCAATGGGATGCCTTAAAGACGAGTTGGGGCACGGAAGTATTGGCTGGGGCGACGACGTTTATTACGATGGCCTATATTTTGGTGGTCAATCCGGATATTTTGTCGAACGCCATTTTTTTACAAGAAAGTCGAGATTTATTCGGAGAATTGGTGATTGCCACAGCATTTTCGGCGGCGATCGCCTCTTTGGTGATGGGATGTTATGCCAAATATCCGTTTGCCCTGGCTCCAGGCATGGGATTGAACGCCTATTTTGCCTTTTCTATTGTCCTCAGATTGGGGATTGATTGGCGGGTCGCCTTAACAGCAGTATTTCTGGAAGGGCTGATTTTTATTGCCCTAACTCTCTTTAATATTCGCGCTCGCATGGTGACGGCCATTCCGGCTTGTATCAAACACTCGACTGCGGCTGGGATTGGTTTATTTATTACTTACATTGGGCTGAAAAATGGTGGCTTAATTGTGGCCAATGAGGTGACAACAACAGCTTTGGGTGATTTGAGTAACCCGGTAGCCTTAATCGCAATTTTTGGGATTATGATCACCTCGGCGTTTCTGGCTCGGCGCATTCGCGGGGCCCTATTGTTAGGAATTTTGGCCACGGCGGTGTTGGCTTGGATTTTGGGCGTTGCCCAGCTACCCAGTGGTATTCTGGCGGTTCCCCAATGGCCGAGTGATTTGTTCGGTCAAGCGTTGGTAGGCTTGGGAAACCTGAATCAAATTCCGTTTTGGGAACTGTTGGCGATTCTGTTTGTCCTGCTGTTTGTAGATTTATTTGATACCGTAGGGACTTTGGCTGGCATTGGAATGAAGGCGGGTTTAATTAATGATCGGGGGGAATTGCCACGGGCCAGTCAAGCGTTTATGGCGGATGCTGTGGGGACGACGGTGGGGGCAATTTTAGGCACGTCAACGGTAACGACTTACATTGAGTCGGCTTCGGGAATTTCTGAAGGGGGGCGATCGGGATTTACGGCTGTAGTTACGGCTGCATTGTTTGCACTGTCGATTTTCTTTATTCCCCTCATTTCTGGTATTCCCCCCTTTGCCACTGCCCCCGCATTGGTGATTATTGGGGTACTGATGATGGGAAGTGTACGGTCAATTCATTGGGACGATCCGGCCGAGTCTATTCCTGGGTTTCTGACGCTGGTGTTTATTCCCCTGAGCTTTTCGATCGCTGAAGGTTTGGCGATCGGATTTATCACCTATCCTTTACTCAAGTCGTTTCAAGGCAAAATGCAGGAAGTTCGACCGGCTGTATGGGCGATCGCCGCCATCTTTACCTTGCGATTTGTGTTGATGGGGCTACATATTGGAGGCTAGGGTTTCGCTCCCTAACTCTTCTGTATCAATAGCTCAAAACTTTAGTAATCCCCCAGAGGTAAGCGACCAGGGGTAAGACGTTATAATTGGGCTTGTTAATCCATCTTAGATCGAGACTCAAATGCTATCTAACTTACCTGAGCTGACTGACGAAACGATATGGGCGATAGTAGATGAAACTCTAGAAGATAGCCTAGACGATCGAATAGTCAATGAATTAGTGTGGCACTATTTAGGCTATCGTTATCATGCAGAGACCCAAACTTGGGATATTAGCCAAGTGATGGAGGATTGGGGGGAAGTGTATCCTGAACCCCCTGATTTTATCGGTTCTCGTCCAGCGACCCTAAAATTGACTCGCTCAATTCCCCCAGAAAATAAACAACTTCTGAAACAAGAATTAGGATTTAAGGGTTATAAAATTGGTGAATTTGGCCCGCGACAAACCCGGAGAGCAACGATGGCGAATTGGTTACTCAGTTATCGTAACCTTAATCGGTAAAGATATAATAAGTTTCATTGATTTCTGTTGAGTTTAATTGTAACTCTGAAACTTTTTACATAATCGCTATCTCTCTATTGGTCTTTTATTGACCAACACCAGTCATTTAAGCTTAATCGAAGTTGTCGCTCAATAGATGGATCAATTAAACTGGGTACTGGCATAACAGGAGAAATTAGTGATGAATAGTACAGAGCAGTTAAATTATCCGTTTACAGGACACTCTAGTTTTGGATTTTGGCATCAGCACAAAAACTTTTGTCCGCCTCAAATTTGGGAGCGTTTCAATTTTGTGCAAACCCAATTACAGGAAGTCATTCAAGAAAATCAAAGATTAAGGCATTTACTCAATCAAACAGAAGAACGGTATACCCTGGCTATTTCGAGTAGTCAAGTGGGAGTTTGGGATTGGAATTTACAAACCAATGAAATGTATATCTCTCCCAACTTAAAAGAAATTTTGGGATACCAAGATGAAGAAATACCCAATTGTATTGAATCTTGGGTTGCCTTAGTTCATCCTGACGATCGGGAAATGACGATGAAGTTAGCTCAAGAGCATTTAGAGGGTATAAATGGGCTGTATGAAGTTGAGCATCGGATGGTGCATAAAGATGGCAGTGTTCGCTGGATTTTAGCGCGGGGAATTGCGTTTAGAGACAGTGCAGGCAAGCCTTATCGCATGGCGGGTACAGATACAGATATTACGGCTCAAAAGCAAAGCTCTAATCTAATCCAAGGATTATTAGATCGTCTCTTACGGGTGATTAAGACAGTGGGAGAGGGGATTACTCTCAGTGATGAACGGGGATATTTTAGTATTTTTAATCCTAAGATGGAAAGTTTGACCGGATATTCTCAGGAAGAAGCCAATAAAGCTGATAACTTTTTAAGTTTATTGTATCCTAATCCAGAAAAATTAAGTAAAGTTGCTGATCAAATTGTGCAGGTGCGCGATCGCGGTAAAATAGAGGATGTAGAAACAGTGATTCGCACGAAGGATGGGCAAGAGAAAACCTTATTGGTTTCTACGTCGATTATTTGGGAAGAAGAGCGACATTGGTATTTGAGTATTTATCGAGACATTACGGATCGCAAGCGTACAGAGGAAGAGTTGCGCCAAAGTAAACGCTTTATTGAACAACTCACGGATGCTTCACCGGAATTGCTCTATTTGTATGATTTACAAAGAGAGAAAAATATTTATGTCAATCGTTCCCTAGAAGGACTGTCAGGTTATTCTCCTGAAGATATGTATTCCCAAGATACTTATTTTTTTAAGGATATATATCATCCCGATGAATTGGAGTTAGTTCAAAATATAAAACAGGAGTGGTTAGGGTTAGCCGATGGGGAAGTTCAGGAGGTGGAATATCGAGTTCGTCATCAGAATGGGTCTTGGGTGTGGCTGCGATCGCGCAATATGGTCTTTAAGCGCGATGAGCAAGGGGTTCCGATCGAAATTTTAGGGACAGCCATTGATATTACCACCCATAAATTGATTGAATTGCAACTCTGGGAAAGTGAGGCGCGACTGCATACCATTATTAATAGTGCTTCTGATGGCTTGTTAATTGTGGATCTCCAAGGAATCATTCAGTTTGTGAATCCCGCAGCCGCTCAGTTGTTTAATCGTCCCATTTCTAGCTTAGTCCATCATGAATTCGGTCAACCTCTGACCGTGGGTAATGTGACCGAAATTGATTTAATTCAAGGACAGAACCTGATGGGGGTGGGAGAAATGAGTGTTTCTCAAACCTATTGGTTGGGCGAACCCGTTTATGTGGTGAGTATTCGCGATATTACGGAACGAAGACAAGCTGAAGAAGCGCTGCGGGAGAGCGAACAACGGTTTCGCCAGTTGGCTGATAATGTTCAAGATGTATTTTGGTTGGCTACAACCCATCCCTATGAGATTGAATATATGAGTCCTGCCTATGAACAAGTGTGGGAGCGATCGCTCTCAGCCGTCTATGAGCCTGATTTTTCCTGGTTAGAGAGTGTCGATCCCCAGGATCGCGATCGCGTTAAGCAAACCTTGGACGAACAAAGACAGGGGAACTATACCTTTTGTGAATATCGGATTCGTTGTCCGAATGGCAAAACCCGGTGGATTTGGGATCGAGCCTTTCCAATAGAAGATCAATGGGGGAATATTGAACGAGTGGCTGGAATTGCAGAAGATATTACGGATCGCAAACAAGCGGAGCAAGAATTAAAATATCGTCTCAAACTGGAAACGGCTTTATCTGAAGTCTCTAAATGGTTAACCCGCCATGATGCCTTCGATTTTGACGATCTCTTGGGTATACTCGGCGAAGCGATGGCAGCCAGTCGAGTATATCTCATTCGGCTCAACCCAGAAGAAACCCAATTGAGTCTCACGGATGAATGGTTAAATGCTGAGAGTGGCTCCTTTCGCGATCGCTTTCAAAACCTAGATGTGGCTCCTTTTAGCTGGTGGTTTGAGAAGCTGCGTCAACAGGACATTTTGATTATCAATTCCCTTGAGGATCTCCCGGCGATCGCCCAAGTCGAGAAAGCCTATTTACAATCCTTGCACATTGGTTCCCTCTTAGCGGTTCCCATTTGGACTGCATCGGGAAAACTTTGGGGACAAATTAAATGCGAGTCGAATCAGGAGAACCCCAAACAATGGTCGGTTGAAGATGGCAGAATTTTACAGGTCGTTGGGGAAATGCTCTATACCCATATTGCTCGCCAACAAGCGCAACTCGAGCAACAAGAGGCGATCGCCCAACAAATCCGCCAACAGGAAGAATTAGCCCGCTCTAATGCCGAATTACAGCAATTCGCCTATATTGCCTCCCATGATTTACAGGAACCCCTGCGAGGAGTCGTCAGTTTCAGTCAACTGTTGAAAGAAGATTATGGCCATTGTCTTGATGGTGAAGGAGAAAACTATCTTCACTTTATCCTCAGTGAAGGACAACGAATGCAAGGGTTGATTCAGGATTTATTAGCCTTTTCGCGGGTGAGAACTTGCGCTCAAGAGATGTTGCCCACGGATCTTGAGGACGTGCGACAACAGGTTTTGATGAACTTAAACATCGCCATCGAGGAAAGTGGTGCTACTCTTACCCACGATCCCTTACCCACCCTTTACGCCGATCGCTCCCAGATGGTGCAACTGTGGCAAAATTTATGCAGTAATGCCCTTAAGTTTCGCAGCGATCGGCCCCTAGCAATTCACCTGGGAGCCAAATACCAAAATTCCCATTGGCTCTTTTGGGTGCAGGATAATGGCATTGGCATCGATCCCCGTTATGCCGAGCGCATCTTTGCCATCTTCCAAAGACTCCATTCCCAAAGCGCTTTTGCCGGTACAGGTATTGGGTTGGCCATCTGTCATAAAATTGTTGCCCGTCATGGGGGAAAAATTTGGGTAGAGTCCAACCTTAACCAGGGAGCAACATTTTACTTTACAATGCCTAATCGCACCTAAATGATGATTTTGTATTTTGAATTTCAGTTCTGAACCGATTCATATTTTGTTGGTAGAAGACTCGCCCAGTCAAGCTGCCTTGACCGTGCAGGCCTTTCGCAAAGGCTCGATCCAACATCAGATCCATGTCGTAGAGAGTGGAGAACAGGCGATCGCCTTTTTGCATCACCAGGAACCCTATCATCGCAGTCCACGGCCCCATATCATTCTCTTAGATATTAAATTACCCACTAAAAGCGGTTTAGAAGTCTTAGCCGAAATCAAAGCCGATCTATCTCTGCGAGTAATTCCCGTCATCATGCTCAGTAACTCAGAAAACGAAGCTGATATTCTCTCAAGTTACCAAAATTATGCCAATTGTTATCTCAATAAACCCTCTTCCTTAGATCAATTCCAAGACTTGATCCGTCTGGTCGAACAATTTTGGTTAACTTCCGTTAAGCTTCCGCCCATATCCGGTACAATATTTTAACCTTAGAAGAAGTTGCCTGTTTTTCAAGCTGTAATTTAGACTACGACAACTTAAGTATCAACAGTTCAGACATCAAGGCAGGTCAAAAAGGGAGTTATGTATAATATAAAATAATTATCAATTCCCCCTTTGCATTGAAGATGGTCAAGGATTAAACCACGTGAATCAAGTTACCCTAAATGTACTATTGATTGAAGATAATCCTGCCGATGTTCGTCTGATTGAAACCTTACTCCAGAGGACACAAGGGTGTCATTACCACATCGATCGCGTGGAAACCCTGGCCCAAGCCATAGAATCAGCGATCAAAAATTCCTATGCAGTGATTTTATTAGACTTGTCTTTACCAGATGCCAGAGGCTTAGAAACTTGTCAAACCATGTATGCACAAGCTCCCCATATTCCCATGATTGTGCTGACCGGTTTAGATGATGAAGTAACCGCGATCTCTGCCCTGAAAGCCGGGGCCCAGGATTATATTTTTAAGAATGAATTGCGTCCGAACATGCTCACCCGCGCCATTCATTATGCGATTAGACGCAAAGAAACCCTAGAAAAGTTACGGCAAAGTGAAGCCCGTTACCGAGGAATCATTGAAGATCAAACGGAATTTATTTGTCGGTTTTTAGCCGATGGAACCATTACTTTTATTAACCGAGCCTTTAGTTTGTTTTGCCATCAAGAGCCGGAATCTTTGGTGGGTCAATGTATTTCCTATGGACTCTTCAATCAAGACTGGTCTGAACTTCAGACACAGTTGGCAAAAATAACAGTCAACAGTCCTACCGTGACTCTAGAGCTACCGATCTCTTCCCACGATTCCCCTGTGATATGGCAATCGTGGACGATTCGTGGGATTTTCACCTCCCAGAAAACCCTGGCCGAATATCAGGCAGTGGGTCGCGATATTACCGATACCAAGCAGGTAGAATTAATCTTAAGACAACAAGCACAACAGGAAAAAATTTTTAGCATTATCACTCAAAAAATTCGCCAATCCCTAAATTTAGAAGAAATCTTAAAAACGACAGTTCGTGAAGTGCGTAAACTGTTGCAGGTAGATCGAGTGTTAATCTATAGCGTGCAACCTCAAGAAAGTTTAAATGTTTTGGTGGAATCCGTCGCTGCCGGTTATGGCTCAGTGGTTGGGGAAACAATTGAAAAGGTCAACCTAGAAGAGGTGTTAGATTATGGGCAAACCTCTGACTTAAAACTGGGGGTGATTGAACAAATTCCGCCCCAAGCTCGTTCTGCCTTTGAAGAAACGTTACACCAGTGGCAGGTGAAATCTCAATTAGTGATTCAAATCAAATGCTTTGAGTTACCGTTACCGGATCAAGACATGGGGATAGAGTCTCCCCAAGAGTTACTGCAAAAAACCCCAGAGTCTCTGTGGGGTCTTTTGGCTTTACAGGATTGCCGATCGCCTCGCTCGTGGCCAGAAGAACAACTAGAATTACTGCAAAAAATTACTCATCAAGTGGCGATCGCCATCCGTCAAGGGCAACTCTATCAACAACTGGCCCAAACCAATCAAATACTACAACAAATGGCCACCCTAGACGGCTTAACCGGTATCGCCAACCGACGACGCTTCGATCAATATTTAGCCATCGAATGGCGCAGACTCGCTCGCGAGGGCGCTCCCCTCTCCATTATTCTATGCGATATTGACCACTTCAAGCTCTATAATGACACCTACGGACATCAAGCCGGAGATGACTGCTTACGGAAAGTTGCCCAGGCGATCGCCTCCTCTGCCCAACGTCCAGCCGATTTAGTCGCTCGCTATGGTGGGGAAGAATTTGTGGTGGTTCTTCCTTACACTCCCCTCGACGGCGCTCTCCAAGTTGCTGAGAAGATTCAACAGCAAATTAATTCTATGCACATGGAACATCTTGCTTCCCCAATCAGCTCCTATCTCACCTTGTCTCTAGGGGTTGCGGCTCAGATTCCCCAACTCGAAATTGAACCCTATCAATTACTGATTAATGCCGATGAAGCCTTATATCAATCAAAAGCTCAGGGACGCAATACCATTCAAACCCACGGATTAAGCTTAGAGGGCCACTCCAGTTTTGTCTAGGGAGTTGACCGGAATTAAGGTATTATGCCCTAGAAGGGGCATCTAGAATCGGTAAAACTAAGCAAGTCTACTTGAACCCTCTTAAATTAACTAAAGTTCCTTCTACGCCAGATAACTAATCTCTGATGTCTTCATTGATTCTGATTGTGGAGGCAGATCCTCCGTTAGCCCAAACGCTAAGTTTATCCATCCATCCCCCTGTAGCGGAGGAGATCGCACCCCATCAGTATGTGACTCAAACCGTTAGTGAGATGGCAGAACTGACTACGGAGCAACCCCATCTGATTATTGTCGATGTTCACGATCGCAACTTAGAGCAGCTAAAAGAGGCGATCGCCTATCAACAGAATTGCCAACCTTACCCACCAGCCATTTTAGTCCTCAGTGAGTGCCAACAACCTGACTTTATTAGCCAAATTTTGGAGATGGGAGTGGATGATTATTTACCTAAACCCATTCATCCTCACCTGCTCAACAAACGCATCGCCAGCTTACTGTGCATTTCTAACCCCCAGGATCGTTGCTTAATCGACCCCTATTTAAATCAATCCTTAAATCATTTACAAGCCCTCAATGAGCTAAAATCCCGGATTATCACCACCATTTCCCATGAATATCGAACCCCCCTCACCACCATTGGCTTATCCGTAGGGATGTTAGAGCGCTATCGAGATAAGTGGGATAAGGAAAAACAGAACAAACATTTTGACCGCATTCATAAAGCCATTGGCCATATGACTAGCCTCTTAGAAGATGTTCTGTTTATCAAAGACGCAGACTTTGGCTTGTTGGCATTTAACCCCACAGTGGTAGAAGTGATCCCCCTGTTTAAGCAAGCGATCGGCCGAATGCAGGCGATCGCCGGTTCCCACTATTGTCTGGAATTTTTGCCCGAAGACTCTGTAAGCTCCTGGATGCTCGATAGTAGCTTAATTGAGCAAATGTTAGTTCACTTACTCTCCAATGCCATTAAGTATTCTCCCCAAGGGAGTAAAGTATTTATTTACGTTCGCTGTCTGGACAACACCATTCAATTTCAGATCCAAGATCGAGGCATTGGTATTCCCAAATCCGAGCAAGAGCATCTGTTTGAGTCCTTCCATCGAGGCAGCAATATTGGCAACATTGGCGGAACGGGTCTCGGACTCTCCATTGTCAAAAAATGCGTAGATTTACACCACGGAACCATTGACATTGACAGCCAAGTCAACCAAGGAACCACCTTCACCATTACCCTACCCGCTCATCCTTAATCCCCAGTTCCTAAGAGGATCTCACAATAGCGAATCAAAGCCTGAGTATAATGGCTTATCTTCTTTTTTCTCTGCTGTTGCGCCGATTCCTGGCGACTCATTTGGTAAAATGTAGTCTCAGTTACCAATAGTTTAATCTGTTTATGCATCTCCGTTTGAATCGACTGCCACGCCATCTCAGAGACAGGATAATTTTGATCCCAAGACAAAGGTGCAATCTGTTGCCCAAAAAAATCTTCAACCTCCTGACAAGTTGGGATTAATAGGTCTGGAGTCGTCTCAGTTGTGGACAAAATTAAGACTTCCTTTAAAATATCCAGAAAATTCTGGTAAATTTGCATATGCTCTTTCGATAACATACGGGTCTTTCATCCCCTCGCTTTTTTTAGAGTAGTAAAGTTATAGTATTGAATAACAGAGCATTAGAGGTAACCTGAGATCAGGTGTAAGCCTCTGCATTAACTCCTCCACCACCAGCTATTTTTCCATTCCCATCATCGAGTTCTCGTAATCGTAACACCCTTGGGTGGGTTCCGAGACTAAATTACCTATTGTATCGATCATCCCTGAACATCCACCCGCTATGAAAACGCTCACTGAATCCAACTCCCTCGATGTCACTCTTCCCAACTGGTTGACGGCCTGTTTAAACCCGGATCAATCTCCAGTTGAACTCATCCCGGTCTGTCAATCCCCAGAGGATCAGCGCTTAATTCGAGAAGCCTTTGAATTTGCTTATCAACTCCATCAAGGACAATACCGAAAATCAGGAGAAGCCTATATTTCCCATCCCGTGGCAGTGGCGGGATTATTGCGCGAACTTGGGGGAAGTGCCCCCATGATTGCCGCCGGTTTTCTCCATGATGTGGTAGAAGACACGGATGTAACCCCAGAAGAACTAGAAGAACGCTTTGGTTCGGAAGTGCGCCACTTGGTAGAAGGGGTAACGAAGCTGTCTAAATTTAAATTTTCCAGTAAAACCGAACGGCAAGCAGAAAACTTTCGCCGCATGTTTTTAGCCATGGCCCAAGATATTCGGGTGATTGTGGTCAAGTTAGCCGACCGACTGCATAACATGCGAACCCTAGAATTTATGAAGGAGGAGAAACAACGGGCGATCGCCTTAGAAACCCGTGAAATCTTTGCTCCCTTAGCTAATCGTTTAGGGATCGGGCGGATTAAGTGGGAGCTTGAAGACCTGGCATTTAAGTATTTAGAACCCCTCTCCTATCGGGAAGTGCAAGCCTTAGTTGCTGAAAAGCGTACAGACCGAGAAATGCGCCTGGATAATGTGATTGAAATTCTCCAGATTCGCTTGGAACAGATTGGGATCACCAATGTAGAAATTAGCGGCCGTCCCAAACATCTGTATGGCATTTATCGCAAAATGCAACAGCAGCAAAAAGAATTTCACGAAATCTTCGATATTGCTGGGATTCGCATGATTACCCAAACCCACGATCAATGCTATCGGGCCTTGGCGATCGTGCATGACTCCTTCCGGCCGATCCCCGGTCGATTTAAGGACTATATTGGCCTGCCAAAACCTAACCGCTATCAATCCTTGCATACGGGGGTGATTGGCCCCACGGGGCGACCCCTAGAGGTGCAAATCCGTACCCAGGAAATGCATCAGGTGGCGGAATATGGGATTGCGGCCCATTGGAAATATAAGGAAGGGGGATCGAACTATAGCCAAATGACGGATGCCGATGAAAAATTTACCTGGCTACGTCAATTGCTCGATTGGCAAAACGATCTTAAAGATGCTCAGGAATATTTGGAGAATATCAAGGACAACTTATTTGAAGATGATGTGTATGTGTTCACTCCCCGTGGGGATGTGCTGTCCCTGACTTCGGGATCGTCAACGGTGGATTTTGCCTATCGCATTCACTCGGAGGTAGGCAATCATTGCTCTGGCGCTAGGGTGAATGGGCGCATGGTTCCTTTGAATACGGTGTTGAAAAATGGCGATATTGTGGAAATTTTGACGCAAAAAAATAGCCATCCGAATTTAGATTGGCTCAATTTTGTCAAAACTGCCGGAGCGCGAAACCGAATTCGCCAATGGTACAAGCGATCGCATCGAGAAGAAAATGTTGCTAGAGGTCGGGAACTGCTGGAAAAAGAAATGGGTAAACCGGGATTTGAGTCCCTGCTGAAATCCCAACCGATGCAATTAGTGGTTGAACGGTGCAATTATCACGCTGTGGACGATTTGTTAGCAGCTTTGGGGTATGGCGAGCTGACCTTAAATTTGGTGGTCAACCGTCTCCGGGATGCCATTCGTGCCACCCAACCCCTGGAACCGGACGATCGCCAGGATAAGGAAGGACTTAAAGGTGAGGCCGTGATTCCATCTTCTGCTTCTTCTGCTTCTCATTCTTCGGCTGGGGATCACAGCTCTCCCATTGTCGGCATTGAAGGATTGCTCTATTATCTGGCAGGATGCTGTAATCCCATTCCCGGAGAGCTAATTATTGGAGTGGTGACCAGAGGGCGGGGGATTTCGATTCATCGCCAAGGGTGTCATAATGTAGAGCATGTGGAGGGCGATCGCCTGATTCCTGTAAGTTGGAATGGTAAAAACCACAAAACCCCTCCCACTGGGATGACTTATATTGTACAAGTGCAAATCCAAACCATTGACCGGGTGGGCATTCTTAAGGATATTCTTTCTCGGTTAAGCGACCAAGGAATCAATGTCCGCAATGTGGATGTGAAAACTCAGACGGGAAAACCGGCCGTGATTAATTTGGGTATGGAAATTCGCGATCGCCCCCAATTAGAATCTGTATTTACTCAAATCCGCAATATGAGCGATATTCTTAATATTCGTCGTGTGGGACAAGTAGAAGATACGGATTCTGAGTCAGAATAGACCAACAGAGATCAAGAGTAATGGTGATGACTGACAGGGTAAATAACAATCCTTTTGAGCATTTGAACATCGAAAATGCCCTAGAAAACTTAGGGGATGATTATTATGATCCCGTAGTCCCCACCGAATTTCCCGAACATATTTTGCGATGGCGCAATGACGATCTCTTGCCGAAAATGGGACTCGATCCCCAGCAGGTGAGCGATCGCCATTTTATCGACTTTTTCGGTAAATTTGACAGCGATCTTCCCTGTTTAGCTCTTAGGTATCATGGCTATCAATTTGGAGAATACAACCCTTGGCTCGGTGATGGTCGGGGGTTTTTGTATGGCCAAGTGCGAGCTGTGGATGGTCAACTGTATGATTTTGGCACAAAAGGATCGGGCATGACTCCCTATTCTAGGGGAGCAGATGGCCGGTTAACCCTGAAGGGGGGAGTGCGGGAAGTGTTAGCCGGGGAAATGCTGCATCGGTTGGGGGTAACCACCTCTCGCTGTTTGAGTCTCATTGAAACGGGAGAGTCTTTATGGCGAGGGGATGAACCCTCTCCGACGCGATCGTGTGTCATGGTACGCTGGAGTCGTTCCCATATCCGCTTTGGGACGTTTGAACGATTGCGCTATTTTGAGCGATCGGATTTAATCGCCAAACTCTTAGATCATGTCATCCAAGAGTATTATCCCGCTCCCTTCCCCCTAGTCCAACCTGAACCCGCACCAGAGCGCTACATCCGATTTTACGATCAACTGGTGCAACGGGTAGCCCAACTCGCCGCTCAATGGATGGCCGCAGGCTTTTGTCATGGAGTCTTGAATACCGATAATATGTCCATTACCGGTGAAAGTTTCGACTATGGCCCCTATGGCTTCATTCCCCACTACGACCCGAATTTTACCGCCGCCTATTTCGACTATTCCGGACGCTACAGTTATGGGAATCAACCCCTGGTGTGTCAACTCAATTTAGAACTCCTCAGTGTTGCTCTGGGTAAAGTAATCCCCAAAACAGCCATGCAAGAGAGTTTAGAGCGATTTAATGTTCATTATGAACATGCCTATCAGAACCTAATGTTATGTCGGTTAGGGTTGGAACCCGATCGAGTCCAGGACTCTGAAGCCCAAGAGTTGATCGAGCTAACTGTAAAATTACTCAAAGATACCCAGAAAGGATACCCACAATTTTTTATCGGTCTTCGGGAAACCTTTGATCCCAGTTGGTCAGTAGGAATCGATGAAATTCCCAACTGGTCTAGTGCTGGCCCCAGTCATATCTGGCAGGCTTGGAAAATCCTGTATCATAGGATATTAGGTCGAAACTCGGAAGAACAATTGGCTGAAATGGGCGATCGCCTGCAAAAGGTGAACCCCACCGTCGATCTCTTAAGACCGGCGATCGAAACCATTTGGAATTCGATTATGGTTGACGATAATTGGCAACCATTGATTGATTTTTTACAACAACTTCAACATTAAGATAATCCCGTAATATAGCTGAGAAATCGATGTTTTCTTTACTGAATACTCCATCTATTCTTAACCTTCAAATTCATGGCTTTTGAGTTCCATCATTATGATTCGTTTCTTTGAAAAAAGTCTCCTGAGAAAACTGGCATTTTATTATTCAAGTGTCTCCTTTTTAATTATTGTTTTAGTTGCTGGGAGTGCTTATCTTCTAGCTCGTTCTTCCCTCAAGCAATCAGTAATTAATCAGCTTGGATTAGCAGTTTCTCTCAAAGAAAATGAAATAAATCAATGGTTTTCCCTACAAATTCAGGATATTTTCTTATTAGCTCAGTTTCCGGAAATTATAGCCAAAACAAACCGTTTTATTAACCCTCCATTAGATTCCAGTTTTGATGCAGATCAAACTTATGCAGAACTCAAAAACATTTTAAACACCATCACTCAAGTCAAATCGAATATCAAAATCGTCTCTATCGTCAGCAATCAAGGCATTGTTCTACTCTCAACTAATCCTCTGCTGGAAAAAACTTACCAGCCATTAGGACACTTGACAACTTATATTACTAGCCCAAAAGATACCATAAATCCCATATTCTATAACTCTATTATCACTCAAAATAAAGCCATTACATTAGTCACTCCAATTTATCAAAACAATCAGAAAATTGCTTATCTTTCCATTGAGTTAGATTTAGCAGAAGTCGATAAGGTTATTCATAAAGAGGCAGATCTAAATAACAGTAGATTATACTTAATTGGTCGCATTAGTGGCAGAAATACATTTGTTAACTCTCTACATTTAGAAAATGAAGATGAAAAAATATCGATTAATAGTTTAGCCATAAACTCAGTTCTTGAAGGAAGAAATGGATCGGGTTTATATAAAAACCATGAACAGATTCCAGTCTTAGGATTTTATCGGTGGTTGGAAGATAAAAACATGGGTTTGGTTGCAGAAATTCCCCAAAAAATAGCCTTTTCTTTAGCCGAAAGACTCGCTCGCCAAATCTTACTGATTGGCTGCTTGTTTTTGGTAACTATATTAACAATAATTTATATGGTCACTCGTAAATTAGTCCAACCCATTGCTGAAATATCAGAAGCAGCCATCAAGATTTCTCAAGGGGATCTTAACTGTCATGTACCCGTATTGAGTAAAGACGAAATCGGCACTCTGGCTATGACCTTCAATGGGATGACAACAAAACTGAATCATTCTTTCCAAGAATTAGAGATCATTAATGAACAGTTGAAAATTAAAGTCGATCAACTCAAGCAAGCTAATCAAAGAGCCGAAAAAGCGAATCAAGTCAAAAGTGAGTTTATCAGTCAGATGAGTCATGAACTCAGAACCCCTTTAAATAGTATTTTGGGATTTAGTCAAGTTCTAGTTGAAGATCCGGCAATCGCAGAATCACAAAAATCCTTAGTGGTACAAATTTATAGTAGTGGATATAAACTCTTAGAATTAATCAATGATGTTATTTCGCTCTCTAAAAAAGATGATATGGATCAATACCGATGCATCAGTGTGATCTCAGTTTCAGAATTCTTAGAACAATTATTATCTGACTTTAAAACTCGATTAAATCGCAAAGATTTGTCTTTGGTTTTTCAACTCTCTCCCAATGTTCCTCGTTTTATTCAAGCAGATGCTTACTTCTTTGGTAAAATTTTTAATTACTTACTGGATAATTCTTTGAAATTCACTGAAAAAGGTGAGATCAAAATAAAAGTTACTCGATTTGAGCCAGAGAAGGAGGATAGAGAGTTTTCGAGAGATCCCAATTCTGTTAATCCAGAGTTATCAGAAATTGATTGGATTCAATGGGAAGTTGAAGATACTGGGTGTGGGATTGAACCTCAAGAGTTAGAGCATCTATTTGAACCCTTTTCACGTCATTTCAAGAGTGGAGATTTTCAAGAAGGAATGGGATTAGGGTTGCCCATGTGTAAAAAAATAGTACGGCAAATGGAGGGAGAAATTAGGGTTCAGAGTCAAGTAGGTCGGGGGACAAAAGTAACGGTAATTCTGCCGTTCCAAAGACTATCCGATCGGGTAGATATTACGTTGAATTTGGAGAAAGAACAAGTAGAAAACATAACTATTGCTGGGGGGTCTCTAGAGTCGTTAGATAACTTGCAAAAATCGATGGAATCCCTCTCTTTGGCTTGGCTGCAAAAATTGTACCAAGCCTGCTGTGAAGCAGATGATGAGCAAGTTGTCGAGCTGCTCAAGGAGTTTCCTGAGTCTGAGAGCCAAAGTCGAGAGCAGATCGGCGAATTAGCTAAAAATTATCGGTTAGATAAAATTCTGGAATTGGTTGAACCTTTAGTGATTAACGAGTAGTGATTAACGAGTAGGAGGCTGGCGATCGCGCCTAGCTTGAAACCCCAACTCCACCACTCCCCCGATCGCCGCTCCCCACAGTAACATCGACCAATGGGGTTGAGTCCAGAAACTCATCGATCCATAGGCTAAACAGGCTGTAATCACCCCATTGCGAAGAATTCGAGGCCAATCTAAAGTTTTCATCAAGACCCAGGCTCAAAACTGCTCGATCCTCGATCATTGTATAACATCTAAACCCCTGACCTTACCCTTACAAACCTGCACTCATGGAAGCCTTAACTATTCTCTTATCCAGCTTATTCCTAGTCGCCTCTCCGTCGGGGCTGTTGCTGGATCAAATCACTCAATCTTTCCTCAAATCCACCTTCGATGAGGCAGAAACTTGGCAAGTACGGGTCGATAATGCTCCCGCTCACCGACTGCTACAAGGGCAAGTGGGACAGCTAAGGATCGCCGGAAGAGGAATTATGCTCACTCCGGGGTTACAACTGGCTAAACTGGAGATAGAAACCGATGCCATTGATATCAACCCGGACAATTTCCGTGAAGGCCCCGGTTTGTCCTTTCTCGATCGACCTTTACAAGCGGGAGTAAGCATTGGGTTCACAGATACCGCCCTTAACGAGTGGTTAGACTCTCCGGAAATGAGCGATCGCCTGCGACAAATAGCGATCTCCTCCCTCCCCCGTGTAGCGGCAGCTCAACTGGAGCGCTATCATATCGTTAACCCACAAATCACCTTTTTGGACAACCGCATACGACTGCAAGTCCAACTTGTGCAACTCTCGAACCCCGAAACCGAACCCTCCTCCGAACCCTTTGAACTGGCCCTTGCCGTCGAATCGGGTTTCACTATCATAAAAGGGTGGGGTTTAGAACTCGTCGATCTGGAGGTCACAGTTAACCAAGAACCGGTTCCTCCCCTGGCGATCGATCTGATTCAAGAGGGTGTTCGCGAACAATTTGACCTCCGCACCCTCGAATCCAACTCCGTGATCCTGCGCCTATTGCAGATGCAGATTACTCCGGGTCAACTGGAAATAGCTGGATTTCTCAGAGTTCAGCCTCCCCTTGACCCTTCAGATGATCCTGATACATAGGAGTAGACCTCGATCCATATCATATGTTGGTAATGGGCTATGGGTCATAGGAAAACCAGGTTGCTTTTACCTTTTTTCCCTTGCCTTTTACCTACTGTATTCAAAATCCCGCAACTCAATAAGGACGGCAATTATGGAACAACATAAACAAAATCGCGGTATTCATATTGGCATAGTCGTTGGACTATCAGCCTTAATTTTAGGGACTGGAGGGGGTACAGCCTGGTGGATGATCCGGTCTATGCAGGCCCCAAATAGTTCCTCTTCCATCCTGGAAGAAGTCCAACCCACCCCATCGGAAAACAATACGCCTCAAGCTTATTGGCTCCAAGACACGGGAAATGCTTTAGAATTGGTCTCTACTCCGGTGCAAATGAAAGCCGTTGGGTCATCCGAAGAGCAGTTAACCCTAGCATTGAAAACGGTTTTAGAGGCTCCCGCCGATCCCGAAATGGCCAGCACCATCCCCCCAGGCACAACCTTGTTAAGCTTGGAGGAAAGAGCAGATGGTATTCACCTAAATATTTCTCAGGAATTCACCACAGGAGGCGGTAGCGCCTCGATGATGGGACGATTAGGGCAAATTTTGTATACGGCTACCAGTTTAGACCCAGAGGCTCCCGTTTGGTTGTCAGTTGAAGGTGAACCCTTAGAATATTTAGGCGGTGGAGGCTTAGAAATTCAGCAACCGATGACTCGCGAAGTCTATGACCGGGAATTTGCTCTCTAAGAAATCCCTCTAGGACACCAGTTGTTTGCCCGTCATACTAAAATCTCGGAATTGACGGGCTTGCTGTTCGATGCGACTGGCGAGGCGATCGCACACTAAATTACACAACTCAAAAATCAATTCGTCTTTAACGCTATAGTAGGCTGACGTTCCTTCCGCCCGTCGTTGCAGAATGCCCGCTTGTAACATCAGTTTGAGGTGCTTCGAGACGTTTGCTTGACTGGTTTGGGTTGCTTCCACTAGCTCTTGTACACATTGCTCGCGCTCGCGCAATAGGTTTAAGAGCTTTAAGCGCATGGGTTCTGAGAGAACACTGAAATATTCAGCAACTTGATCGACGACTTCTTGGGGAACCTGTTGGGATGCCATGTTGGTTAAAGAATCAACGACAATGAGTGGGCAGTTGTTCTTCAAATTGTAGCAATTTATTGATCAATGGCAATAGGGTCATGAAGGAGTGGGGAATAGGGAATGGGGAGTGGGGAGTGGGGAATGGGGAGTGGGGAATGGGGAATGGGGAATGGGGAATGGGGAATAGGGAATGGGGAATGGGGAATGGGGAGTGGGGAATGGGGAATGGGGAATGGGGAATGGGGAATGGGGAGTGGGGAATGGGGAATAGGCAATAGGCAATAGGGAGTGGGGAATAGGCGATTTTCCCATCTCCCTATCTCCCTATCTGCTCACGGGGAGCTTAGGATACGGTTTGATAAACGGTGGTCAGTTGGTTCAATTGGTTGACCAAGAGACTGAGGAATAAGCCTACATCGGTGACCACACCAATGGATTCTAGGGAACCGCGATCGCTCAATTTAGTCACGACAGCCGGATTAATATCTACACAAACCATCTTCACGCCCGCAGGAGTCATATTGCCCACGCCGATAGAATGGAGCATGGAGGAGAGCATCAGTACCATATCCGCGCCTTTCAGGAGTTCGGCGTATTGCTGTTGAGCCGAAATCATATCCATTTGCGTATCCGGTAATGGGCCATCATCGCGGATGGAACCGGCTAAGACAAAGGGGACTTGATTGCGGACACATTCGTACATCACCCCTTTGCTTAACACTCCAGACTCTACCGCTTGGGCGATGCTGCCACTGCGACGAATCTTATTAATCACCTTCAGATGATGACGATGCCCTCCTTGGACGGCGACTCCTTGATTCATGTCTACGCCCAAGGAGGTTCCCATCATCGCTTGTTCGATATCGTGGACGGCGATCGCATTTCCGCCGAGCAGCGCTTGCACATACCCTTCCCGGATCAGGGTAGCTAGGTGCTGTCCACCCCCAGTATGAATCACCACCGGGCCGGCTGTTACCACCACTTTACCCCCTTGATCGCGGATATGGCGCAATTCCCAAGCCACTTGCTCAACCATCAGTTCTACGCGGCGCTCACTAGAGACTCCACCGCTCATAAAGCTAAATTCTTGAGCCGCTTTTTGCTCCCGGTTTTCCACCTTATGCAAGGTGCGAATGCCGCGAGTGCCCACAATTACGTCTTCACCGATCGCCAAATCTCGGATTAATTTACATTTTGCCACCGGCCCTTGATCCGTATAGGTCACGGCGATCGAGGCATCCATGCGTTGATGTTGCACTTTCACCCAAGTGCCCCGAACCCGCACTTCTGTGGGATAAATGGTACTCACATAGAAATCATCCGGAGCCGCTCCTGGTTGGGGAACTGGTTCGCGCAAGGATTCTTGCTCATCTTCAGAAGCTGGCACTGCCCCCAAATCAATCAACTGGGACATAATATCGTCCAGCACTTCCGCCGAAGGAGCCGAAACTTTCACCTCCGCTTCCGAGGGACTTTGCCGTTGTTCGCCCAAGTTAAAGTTGAGAACCTTGAAGCTACCGCCCCCATCTACAATCAAATCTAACGCCCGGTTCATCAACCCTGCATCGAGTAAATGGCCCATCATATGAATCGTGCGGGTATCGATTTGCGTAGTGGCGTGCAGTTCCGTGCGTACCGGTTCCGTAATTCGCAGGGTGAGGCATTTAGACGCGCCCCCCGCCTTCAAAAACTCAGTTAACGGGGTTTCAATCACCCGGTAACCCACTGCTTCTAGGCGATCGCGTAACTCCTTAGTGGCTTTATTAAGAATGACAATATCGTTAATATTGACCGCATTACAAGCAAAATTCACCGCATCCGGCTCACTGATAGCAATCCGTTTTTCTGCCGGAACCCGCATTTCAATCAGGCGATTAGAATAGCCATCAAAGGCGGCTGGATAGTAGAGCAAATAGCCCCCAGTTAAGGGACAGAAACAGGTATCGAGATGGTAAAAGCGCTCATCCATTAACCGTAAGGACAAGACTTCTACATCTAACCATTCAGCGATCGCCGGATGAGCATCCAATTCTGACCGGAAACCATATCCCGCCCATAACCATCTTCCTTCCCGGTCAAACAGGGCATCACCCGCCCCTTCAAAGGGTACATCTTTGGGCAGTTCATGGACTGTGAATCCTTGAGATTCAAACCAGGCCTTAAAATGGGGTTCTTCCCCTTGTCGTTCTGGGTGATAAAACCGGCTGAGAACAACATCCTTACCCAGCACCAAACCCGCATTAGCGGTAAAGACCATATCCGGCCATCCCTGTTCGGGTTTCACTAGCTCGACAATGGCATGGTCTTTAATGATATGGTGAAGTTTCTCCCATTGTTCTGCCGCCACAGAACTAGAGGATTTGTGAATATTTCCTTCCATCCAGGGATTAATTACATAATCCACGTCATAGTGGTCAGGAGAACACATTAAAAAGCGAATTGGATCAGTCATAATTCAATTGAAGATAAGGTAGAGGCTTTCAGGATTTTGCGTCTTCTTGGAGTTGCTATAGCATTTTTCAATCAGTCGCGTTTATGTCGGCTCTCGCCGAAACATTTTCCCCTCATCCCCTAACCCCTTCTCCCGCAGGCGCTGTCCTGAGCGAAGTCGAAGGGAGAAGGGGAGCCAAAGTCCCTCTCCTGTGGGAGAGGGATATAGGAAGAGGACATTCCAAGGAGTGCGTCTTAAAATGAAAACGCTATATATCTGTTTTCCGTTTTTTAGGCTGAAAACGGTTAAGAGATAGAAGCCTTATGCCAACCCAATATCCTATCATGGTTAAGACTCTTTACCCAGAAAGAGTCAGGATTTCATAACCCGTTGAGGTGAAGCAGTTGGCTAAAAATCAGATCTTAATTATCGGAGGAACGGGAAGAATTGGCCATCATGTGGCCCAAGATTTGCAACAGCACATGGACGCAAAGCTGGTGGTCACGGGTCGTCAGCATCCGAGAAAGGATCGAGACCTAATCGGGGAATTTTTGCCCCTGGATTTAGGAAATCTGGAACAGCTCCAAAAGGCGATCGCCGAAAGTCAACTGGTGATTCATTGCGCGGGCCCCTTTCACCATCGGGATGCTAGAGTCCTCAAAAGCTGTATTGAGCAAGGAGTCAATTATCTGGATGTGAGCGATCATCGCTCGTTTACCCAAAAAGCACTGGAGTTAGCCCCCGCAGCACAAGAGGCTGGAATTACCGCGATCGTGAATACGGGGGTGTTTCCGGGCATTTCTAATGGCATGGTGCGGCAAGCGGTAGATGGCTTTGACCGAGTAGAAACCATTCGCCTCTATTATGCGGTGGGAGGGTCTGGAGGTGCTGGAATTACGGTGATGCGGACAACGTTTTTGGGGCTGCAACATCCGTTTTTAGCCTGGATGGGGGGACAATGGCAAACGATCGCCCCCTACAGCGATCGCCAAATCATCGATTTTGGCCCCCCATTTAATTCTCTGGGAGTCTATTGGTATGATGTGCCGGAAGCTTGGACATTAGCGGAAAGTTTCCCGGTACAGAATGTAATTACGAAATTTGGTTCTGCACCGGATATTTACAACCGTTTAACCGCTCTAATGACCAAATTACCCCAATCTTGGATCAACCATCCCCTCGTTATTGAAGGACTCTCGCAAATTAGTTATCGCATGACTCAGGTGAGCGATCGCTTCTCTGGAGTCGGTATCGTCATGATCGTTGAAGCGGAAGGAGAGAAAGACGGACAACGGGCCCACTATCAGAGCCGATTTTACCATCCCCACACGGCGATCGCCGCCGGATGTGGCACAGGAGCCTTAGCCGAGTGGATCTGGAATGGGAAGCTCAAAAAACCCGGAGTATGGCCGGTGGAACAGGCAATAACTTCAGAAGAATTTGCCGAAATGATGCGATCGCGAAGCGAAACGGGAGTTTTATCGCGTCAAAGTAATATAAGCAAATCATCGTAGTGGATTGTTTCAGCTAATTTGGTGCATTAGAGTTTGTTTGTAGTGATTGCTTGAGCAATCTCCAGCTAGGCTTTTAAGCACTCTTCGTGCTTACTACAAACAAAGCCCTATTTTAAATGACCCATTGTCAACGCAACCGCACATGACGACTCCAACGAGTCTTATTCCAAAACCACAAAAACGCCACTCCCGCCAGAATTGCCCCTAAATTCCACTTAACCGACTGTTTAATCAGGGTCAACCGTCTGCCTCTCCCCTGACTCTCTAACTGCTCCTCCCACTGAGCCTGAGTCTGGATTAATTCCTGCTGTAATTGTTCCTTCAGCTCTTGGGCATTATCAGGGATCGGTAAGAGGCGATCGGGAAACATCCAAACCCTTAATTCATTTAAATCTTCTAAAGATTGGCTTTGTTCAAGACGCTCCTGAGCCTGGACAAACACCTGATTATATTCAGCCATTTGGGCCTGTAACTGAATCTGGTTCATCCCATCAATCTGCCAAGTTTGGCGAATCCCCACAGGAACCATCAATAAATAGCCCAAACCCACCCACAAGGTCATCCGAGACAAAAAACGCCATAACCTCAATTCCCAGCGATCGACATAACCCCAGCGACCATAAAGAATACATGCCAATCCCAATAACGGAAACCAGCATCCCTCAACCAAATGTCCCATGGTTTCCAGCACCCAAACCGCATTCAAGGGTTGGAAAGGAATGAACAGAATCACGGTATGAATCACGGTTAAACCCAAGAGCGTGTACCCCACCAGAGGGAGTAGCAGCAGGGTGCGGTTAAAAACAGCTTCGGAAAGAAACAGTCCTGAATCCTTGGGATGGGGAGGATCGTGGAACCAGGGAGGGGATACAGTCTCAGTTGGGGGATCGGGTTTGGGTTGTTGCTCTAGCATAGGGATAGCAAGGGGTAACTGAGGGTGAAAAATTTCCAGACCCCATAAGATGCACTGAGGTTGGTCTAGACTTATGGTAGCTGATTCCCAGTCTCTCTCTGCATCTGCATCCATTCAGCAGCCGTTTAACTTTGGGTGACATCATGATAAATGGGGATCTTGGATGTAGAGATCTCTGAGCTTGTATTCTTAGGATCTTATGGATGTCTATTCGGTTTTCGACCTTAGTTCACCTGTTGAGCGCTCAGTTATCCCGTAAGATTGCGGGTTGGGTGTTTGTGAGTTTAATGGCTATTGAAGGGATTATTTTAATTCCGTCCTATTATCGGCAAGAACGACAAGAATTAAGACAACTCGAAGAGGTCTCTTGGGCCATTATTGATTCGATTGTCCGGTTAAGTTCGCCAGAAATGTATGCCGATCCAGAATTTCATCAAAAGGTGCAAACCCTGACTCAAGATTCGATTATTGTGGGGATTACGATTTACGATCGCACCGGAGAAGCGGTTTTTGAGTTGGGGGAGTTACCAGAAATTTCCTTTGAGCAAAGCCAACAGGATTGGGTTGTCCGCGATCGCACCTGGAACCAACTGCGTTATGATGTGGCTTGGTCTGGAGACTATTTAGGCATTGACTATACCCTAGTGGCACGCCACAATGCTGAACGGATTCAACCCTTGCTCAATGCCTATAAATGGCGCATTCTAGGATTAGTGATCATTATTGCTGTGGTGGTCACCTCCTCAACCTTATTGGTCTTAGGCATAACGGTAATTATCCCCATTTTACGCCTACGAGATGATTTAATCGCCGCAGGAGAGGCCTTATCTCATCCCGATCGCCGTCGGGTTGAGCAACAGTTTTATTCCTTCTCTACGGAACGCTCTGATGAATTAGGCGCAGTCATGCAAGCTTTTCATCAAATGTTCTGTCGAGTACATGAGGAGCAAGAAAAATCGGAGCGCTTATTGCTTAACATTTTGCCAGAGGCGATCGCCTCTCAATTGAGAAACGGCCAATCTACCATTGCCGATGGCTTTACCGAAGTCACCATTCTGTTTGCCGACTTAGTGGGGTTTACCGAGCTGGCCGAGCGGTTTTCACCCTCTGAATTAGTTGAGTTTCTCAATGAAATTTTTTCTCGCTTCGACGCTCTGACTCAAAAGCACCATCTAGAGAAAATCAAGACCATTGGCGATGCGTACATGGTTGCTGGAGGAATTCCCATGGAGCGCAGCGATCATGCAGAGGCGATCGCCAATATGGCCTTAGAGATGCAAGGGGCGATCGAAGAATTTAATCACCAATCTCAAGAACACTTTAAAATCCGCATTGGTATCAATACCGGGCCCGTCGTTGCCGGAGTCATCGGCACAAAAAAATTTAGTTACGATCTTTGGGGAGATGCCGTCAATACCGCCAGTCGCATGGAATCCCACGGTCTCCCTGGCACGATTCAGGTCAGTCAATCCACCTATGAAAAGCTCCAAGGAAAATATCACTTTCAAGAACGGGGAGAAATTCCCATCAAAGGCAAAGGTCTCATGAAAACCTATTTTTTAATCCGTAAACTGCAACAACAAAAAGGGCTATCCTAAACCGATAGGATAGCCGCTCATGGGAATTAAATTAGGGGTTGACATACTCACCGTTCTAGAAGAACGGGGTTTTAGACCCATTTTTCTGATAACTAGACTGTGCCATCAATAAAGGGGCCAAAGAAATCCGATCCCAGATTTTGTTGGAACGGAGTTAGGGTAATGACATCAAAGCTATTAATACCCAAGGTATAGTCTGCAAGTACCGCCAGTACACTGTTGGTCTGGTTGTTGTAGATCACTGTATCGTTCGAGGAACCTCCAGTAATATTTTGACCGGTATCAAATCTGAGATTCGCATAGACTACACCATTATCAAGCCCCAACCTATCTTCTTGGGGATTGAAATCCGTGATCACATCAGCAGCAAAGGGATTACCGGGGTCAACGGGGCCAATACCTGGGTCGAAGACGACGTAATCGGGATCGTTAGGAGACAAGTTAGGATTCACATACCGAACTCCGGCTAAGGGGTTGGGTTCATTGGCACGGATAACAAACGTATCGAAACCGTCGCTACCGGTCAGTTCGTCCACACCGAAGTCACCAAAGAGCCAGTCGTTTCCAGATCCACCATCAAGCACATCATTGCCTTGGCCTCCTCGTAAGGTATCTTCATCTTCATTACCTACGAGACCATCACTACCCAAGTTTCCTAGGAGTAAGTCTTTGCCAAAACCACCGACAAGAATATCACTGCCTTGTCCACCGGCTAGTTTGTCTTGGTCATTCCCCCCAAACAGCAGGTCATCACCTGAGTTACCTAAGATCCGTTGGTTCCCTACAGAAGCAACTACTGTATCGTCACCTTCAAGCATCCAGAGTCCACCAGTACCGGTGGCAAAGTTCCCCGCTAGACTCACATAGTCATTAATGGGTGCTGTAATTGGAGGGTTAACTAAACCAGGAGGCGTTGGGGTGGCAACAGTCCGAGATAGGCCATTAACCCCTGTGGGATCGTTGGTTAAAACGGTGGGAATTGTACCAGTTGGGAAGGGAGGTACAGGAATCGCGCCGGGCAAACCGGGTAAATTGGGTGCAGATACGGCGGGCTGAAAGGGCCCAGGAGACGGAACAGGAACAGTACCGGGTATAAATACCATAATCAATCACTCCTCACTCTATGGCTATGGTTATGGTGTACGCCTAGAAGATTATAGCAGTAGTCTCCCTGAAGTGTGTCAATCCCCCTGGTGAATCTCTTAAATTCCTTCTAGGCAAATCGCTAGGGGGTTAGACTCATTGTTTTAATCAGGTATTCTCATAGCTGGCTGCATTATAGCTCGTTGAGGTTGTTGATTGGTTAGGAATTAGGCTAAAGTTTCTGGACAATAGCCTAATCCCATCACAAATTGTTTGCGGAAGGTTTCAACTTCGATACGGTTAGGTCGTCCATGAGAGACGACGGCCACTTGGTAACGACGCATGACATGGGTGGCAGATTGGCCGGTTTCTAGACTCCATAGGGCCATTTGCACCCGAATTTCGGGTTGATAGGCAAATCCTAATTCATTGAGGACGGCACGGAAGTTACCAGCGTCTTGGGTGTTGAGTTCTCGGGCCAGCTTGATCCGGATGACCCAACCATCGATTTGATGAATAACGGTAACAAAATCGACCTGGAATTGAGGTGAAAGGTTCAGATATTCAATAATCCGGAGGGTTAAGCTGGCATTCGCGAGGTAGTAAAGATAGTCCATAAGTTTTTCCCGGTTAACCTAGCAAATGCTACAGTTTCATTTTCTCTGGTTAGCGGGGATCATGAGTAGGGGAGAGTTCCCCGATGTTACCTGGGTAGATTCCCCCAATTGTGGGTGGGGGATGGGGAATAGGGAATGGGGAATAGGGAATGGGGAATAGGGAATGGGGAATAGGGAATGGGGGAAAGGCAATAGGCAATAGGCAATAGGCAATAGGCAATAGGCAATAGGGGATGGGCAATAGGCAATAGGCAATAGGGGATGGGGTATTTTAAGAGAGTTTGGATTGGTAATTGAGTGATGAATTGAGGGCGGGGATCAGATGAATTCTCAGGATTATGATTTGGATGCTTATGATTATGTTTTGCCGGAGGGGTGTATTGCCCAAAATCCGGTGAGTCCTAGGGATAGCTCGCGGTTGTTGGTGGTGGACTCCCCCATGGGGTGTCATCATGGGGTGTTTCGGGAGTTGCCCCAATGGTTGCGCCCTGGGGATTTATTGGTGATGAATAATACGCGGGTGATCCCGGCACGGTTGTATGGCTGTAAGTCTACGGGGATGGAGATGGAGGCGCTGCTGTTGGAGAGGGTGGAGCGTCAGGTGTGGTTGGCTCTGGTGAAGCCGGGACGACGGTTGAAACCGGGGGCGGTGGTTGAGTTTTCTGCCCATGAGGATCTGGATTTACCTCCATTAAAGGCGAAGATCCGGGGAACGGATGAGGCGACTGGAGGGCGCTTTTTGGAGTTTGAGTTATCTGGGGATCAAGAGTTACAGGATCTGTTGGATGATTATGGTTATGTGCCGTTTCCGCCTTATGTGACGGATACACAAGCTGTGCCGGATCAGTATCAGACGGTGTATGCACAGGCGGCGGGTTCGGTGGCTGCGCCGACGGCGGGTTTGCATTTTACGCCTCGGTTGCTGGGGCAGTTGGATGATTTGGGGATCGAGCGGGCGATGGTGACGTTGCATGTGGGGGTGGGGACGTTTCGCCCGGTGGAGGTGAGTGATATTCGCACGCATCAGATGCATGAGGAGTGGTTGGAGGTGTCTGGGGAGACTTGGCGGAAGGTGCGGGAGGCGCAGGAGCGGGGCGGACGGGTTATTGCGGTAGGGACGACTTCGGTGAGGGCGTTGGAGGGGGCGGCTCATTGGTGGAAGGATCGGGGTTCTGTAGGGGCGGGTTCCGTAAGGGCGGGTTTACCAAGATCTGGCTTGGAAGAGGAAAAATTAAGTAAACCCGCCCCTACACCTGACGAAAAATTAGGTGAACCTGCCCCTACATCTGGGGGTAAATCTGGGTTTTATGGAAAGACGGATCTATTTATTTATCCGGGGTATGAGTGGCAGGTGGTTGAGGGGTTGATTACGAATTTCCATTTGCCGCGTTCGAGTTTGTTGATGTTGGTGAGTGCTTTGGTGGGTCGATCTCGACTTTTGGAGTTATATCAGGAGGCGATCGCCCAGAAATATCGATTTTATTCGTTTGGGGATGCGATGCTAATCTTACCGGAGGCTCGATTAATCGTCTGAACAAGAACATAAGTTCAAATGGGAGACAATATAACGATGAATGGTAATGGTGTGGTTTGGGGAACGGTTTTGGCGATCGCCTTGGGAATGGGTTTTCCGGCTCTGTCGTCGGCTGAGGAACCGAGCGCGGATGACTTCTATCGCTTTGGCGTAGTGTTGCAACAGGAAGGGTTAGTGGAGGAGGCGATCGCCCAATATCGGGAGGCTTTGCGGTTAAATCCCCAGTTGGCTCAGGTGTATGTGAATTTGGGGGTGGCGTTGATGGAGCGGGGGGATCGAGAAGGGGCGATCGCCGCCTATCAGCAAGCGTTGCAGGTTGATCCGCAGTTAGGAGAAGCCTATTTTAATTGGGGCAATGTTTTGATTCGTCAAAATCAGCTCGATGGAGCCATTGAAAAGTATCAACGGGCGGTTGAGATACAGCCCAATTATGATAAGGCTTATTACAATTTGGCTAATGCGCTGGCGCTCCTTGAAGATTTTGAGGGGGCGATCGCCGCTTGGAATCAGGCGATCCGAATCAATCCAGAGTTTGCCCAAGCCTATGCCAATTTGGGGGTGGTGTTGCATCAGCAAGAACAAATTCCCCAAGCTGTGGCGAGTTTGGAAAGGGCTTATGTTTTGTTTCAACAACAGGGCAATGTGGGGCAAGCGCAGAGAATTGAGGGATATTTGCAGCAGTTGCGCTCTTAATCTTCTGAGCTGGCGATCGCCTCCGTCACTGCGGTAATTGTCTCGAAGTCAAAACGGTTGACGAGGGTAGTTAAGGTGTGGTGTAAGGGGCGATCGCGCTCTTGAATTTCGGCAATGATATCCAGGAGCAAATCGCTGTCTGCTTCAGTGGCTGCCTGATGGAGGCGATCGAGCCAGGGTTGAGGGAGGGATTGGAGGCGATCGGGGGTTAAGGCGATCGCTTCCGGGACTAACCGTACATCCTCCTCAGCCCTCACATTTTCTTCCTCATAAACATATTCAATATCTAGATATTGAGCCATCTTTTCCAGCAATTCCACTTCCTCAAATGGCTTACTCAAATAATCATCACAACCCGTAGCCAACATCTTTTCTTGTTCCTCCGCAAAAGCATTCGCACTTAAAGCCAAAATCACCGTTTCTTTACCCTCTGGAGACGACTTGATGTGTTCCGTCGCTTCATATCCATCCATCACCGGCATTCGCATATCCATCCAAATTAAATCCGGATGCCACGCTTTCCACACCTCGATAGCATCGAGTCCATTTACCGCTTCTTGGACTTCAAACCCAATTCGTTTTAATAAATTCACAAGCAACATTCGATTCGCCCAATGATCCTCTACTACCAAAATCTTATAAGCAGGTTTATTCTCTAAAATACCAATAATATTTTCATTAGACTTAAAACAACTTTGAGGTTCACAATGTGCAGTTTTTACAGGGATATAAAACTCAAACTCTGTTCCCTCACCCAGAGTGCTACTCACCCAAATATCACCCCCCATTAACTTAATAAATTCGCGAGTAATCGGCAATCCCAACCCTGTACCTTGATTATTTTTCATTCCTTGATTGGTTTGAAAAAAAACATCAAACAAATTATCTACATCTTTTGAGTCTATGCCAACTCCTGTATCTTTGATCTTAAACATTAGAGAACTCTTTTCTCTTTCACCTTCTGGTTCATCCTCTGGACAATATTGGTCAACTTCTACCTCGATCCATCCTTGTTCAGTAAACTTAATTGAATTATCAATTAAATTAATCAAAACCTGTCTGATTTTCCCTTCATCAGCTTTAACAAATCGATCCACAGTATCGAGTCGATTAAATCTCAACGTTAACTGTTTCGATTCAGCTTTCAGTGATAGCATTTTCTCGATACTTTTAAGCAACTGCCATAAATCAATATTAACTTCATTAAGTTCCGACTTTCCCGCTTCAATTTTCGACAACTCTAAAATATTGTTAATCAATTGCAGTAAATGTTCACCGCTATGGATTATAATATCTAAATATTGACGATTTTTGGGATTTTTTGAATCTTCTTTTTTTAGCACCTGTGCAAATCCCAAAATTGCATTTAATGGCGTTCTCAATTCATGACTCATACGCGCCAAAAAATCACTTTTAGCACAATTTGCTCGATCGGCTTCTTCTTTTGCTAGTTGTAATTCTAGGGTTCGAGATTTAACTCTTTTTTCTAATTCTTCTGTCATTTCTTTCAAGGCAGCTTCTACCAACTGCCTTTCTTCAATTTCATGATGAAGCTGCTGATTCTGTTTTTCTAAGTTCTGAGTCAACAATCGCATTTGGAGATGGACATTAATTCGAGCTAATACTTCTTCTTGACGAAAGGGCTTCGTAATATAATCAACTGCACCAAGAGCAAAACCCCGCATTTTATCCTCAATTTCTCCCAATGCAGTCGTAAAAATAATGGGAATATCTTGAGTCGAAGGAGAAGACTTGAGACGACGACAGGTTTCAAATCCATCAATCCCAGGCATCATCACATCTAAAAGAATTAAGTCGGGTTTGGCATATTCAACTTGTTCAATGGCACTTTCTCCATCAACTGCGACTAAAATTTCCCATCCTAAATCTTGAAGAGCATCTGACAATACTTTTAAGTTTGTAGGATTATCATCTACAATTAGAATAACGATATCTTGTAAAGTATTGTAACTATGGGGCAAGGAATACATTAGAGGATATGAATCTTTTTTAGGCTCATGATGTCAAGACTATATCTAAATCTTAGGTCAAAACAGCATCAGTTGACCACAGTCGCAGGTCGTGTTTTGGGTAATCAGTCCCCATTGTCGGGCGATCGCTAGAAGTCATTCCCCATGAATTTGGGCGTGTATTGTACCATAAAATACTGTTTGTTTTATTTTATACGGATAATATACAGCGCCTTGCTTGTTTTATGAGGAACGCTACCTCAGATAAACTCTCCTGATAGAAAGCGTTATAATAAGAGCTAAACAACTCAAAATAATTGCTAGATAGTGACATTAAGGGTTCATCATACTTAAAATAGTTAGCACTTGTCACAATCTATGGTAGAGACCCATCTCAACCCCAAGGATAAACATATGAGAGAGAGTGAAAACAATGAACCCTTAAATCAACCTTCATTCAATGGTCAAACAAAATCTAACCGTGGTACTTCTGGGTCTCTTAATCTCTCTCAAGATATTCCCCTCAGATTACTCTTAGTCATTCCCTTTATTGTGCAAATTGTAGGAGCTGTTGGATTAACGGGATGGTTATCTTTACGCAATGGTCAACAAGCGGTGCGGGAAGTGACGCTACAACTTCGAGATGAAGCCAGCGCTAGAATTAAGCAAAACTTGGATGATTATTTAGAAGCCCCTCGGATTATTGCTGAAGTCAATACCAACAGCCTGGAATTAGGACAACTAGATACCCAAGATTATTCCCGTTTAACTCGTACCTTTTGGCGACAGAGAGATCTGTTTTCTCCCATTGAAGTTTCAGCGATTTATTTTGGTACAGTCGAAGGAGAATTTACCGGTTTAGGGTTTCAAAACGATCAAACTTGGCAAGTCGGAAGAGCTGGAGAGGAAACCCAGTTTCACTTTTATAGTTATGCTACCGATCGTCAAGGTAATCCCACTCAACTTTTAGAAAAAGGAAATCCTTACGATCCAAGAGTCCGTCCTTGGTACAAAAAAGCAGTCGATGCTCAGGAGGCAACCTGGAGTGATGTTTATACCGATTTTAAAGAACCGCGATTGAAAATCACCCTTGCTGAACCGGTGTTTCAAGAGTCTGGAGAATTGTGGGGAGTTTTGGGAGTAGATTTTGTTTTATCTCATATCCGCACGTTTTTACAAGCGATTAAAATTGGGGAATCGGGCAAAACCTTTATTATGGATCGATCTGGTTTTTTTGTGGCCACTTCTGGGTCAGAATTACCCTTTGTGATTAAACCAGAGACGGTAGAGCGCTTGCCAGCCGTTGAAAGTGAGAATACAGTCATTCAAAAGACTGCTCTATATTTGTACGATCGTTTTACTGATTTAGAAAAGATTGAAACCGCAGAAAATTTACAGTTAAAGATCGATGGAGAGCGGTATTTTTTGCAAGTCGTTCCCTTTAGCCAAGGACAAAATTTAGATTGGTTAATTGTGGTGATCGTGCCAGAGTCAGATTTTATGGGACAAATCCATAAAAATACGCAACGAACGATCGCCCTCTGTTTCGTGGCTCTATTTGTCGCTACCGGCTTTGGATGGGTGACAGCCAAATGGATCACCGATCCGATTATGCAGTTAAGCAACGGTAGTCGTCGGTTAGCGAGTGCGGCTCTGACGCGCTGGACTCACGAGAGTTTGGCGGAAAATGTGGAAGTTACCGGAGTCGCGGAGTTAAAAATTTTAGCTCAATCGTTTAATCAGATGGCTAATCAGCTTCAAGAGTCTTTTACTGCTCTGGAAAAAAGTAATGAGGAATTGGAGTTGCGGGTGGAAGAGAGAACGGCGGATTTACGTCGAGAGCAGGAAAAATCGGAGACTCTGTTGTTGAATATTCTGCCGGAGGCGATCGCCAAACAACTAAAACAGGAAACCCAGGCGATCGCGGAACATTTTGAATCGGTGACGATCTTATTTTCCGATATTGTTGGCTTTACGTCTTTATCCTCTCGCATGGCTCCGATCCATTTGGTCACTTGGCTCAATGAACTGTTCTCTAGCTTTGATTATTTAGCCGAAAAACATGGGTTAGAAAAAATAAAAACCATTGGTGATGCTTATATGGTGGTCGGAGGCTTACCGGTTCCCCAAAGTAACCATCAAGTAGCGATGGCAGCCATGGCCTTAGAAATGCAAGAGAGTATGCAACAATTTTGTTTAGACAATGGAGAATGTTTACAAATTCGCATTGGTATTCATACGGGGCCAGTGGTTGCGGGAGTGATTGGCGTGCGTAAGTTTAGCTATGATTTATGGGGAGATACGGTGAATGTGGCTTCGCGGATGGAGTCTTCGGGGATGCCGGGAAAAATTCAAGTCAGTGAGCAATTTTATGAGCGTCTTCAAGACCAGTTTGAGTTTGAAGAACGGGGGATTATTTCGGTGAAAGGTAAGGGGAAGATGAAAACTTATTGGTTGCAAGGAACAAAGGGGTATAGTGCTTTGCACTAGGCAAAAAGCAAAATTATTATTTTACAAAGATTTGAGTATTGATGAATATAAAATTAGGTGGAATAATTTTGACGATCGCCACGCTCGGTTCTCTGGAAACCGTCCAACCGGCGATCGCCCAAACCGCGATCGAGTCTACCGCTTCCGAGCTGCAAGAGTTATTCGTTCAATTAGAGATTGCCGATCCAGTCAGCGAAGCTCATGCCTTAGAAGATAAGGGGAGGATGTACTATTTAGAGGGTCACTTTTTTTCTGCACAGCAATTTTACCAGAGTGCGCTACAATTACGACAACAAATTGGCGATCGGGCCAAAATTACTGATACATTAATTAGTTTAGCGGGTGTAGAAGTCAGTTTAGAGGATTATGACACTGCCCTAGAGTTACTCATAGAAGCACAAGAAATTGCTCAATCACAAGGAGACATTGCCAGAGAAATTGAAGCCTCGATCGGTTTAAGTTTAGTGTACGAAAAGCAAGATTTACCCGATGTTGCTTTATCTAGCACTCAACAAGCATTAGAACTCAATCAAACCTTAAATGATCCGGCTAAACAGGCACATTTATATAATCAAGTGGGCAGTCTATATACGACTCTTCATTTACACTCTCAAGCCCTAGAAGCCTATCATCAAGCCTTGAGTATTTTTCGAGATATTGGCGATCAAATTGGAGAAGCTAATAGTCTGAATGGATTAGGTTTGGTCTATACTGAAGAAGGAAAATTTGAACCGGCTCTTTCCCATTTTTATCAAGCACTTCTGATGTGGCAGCAGCTCGGAGAACTGGAACATTATGGGACGACACTACATAATATTGGCCATCTACTGGAAGAAGATCGACAAATCGAATTAGCGATTATTTTTTATAAACAATCCATTAATGATCTTCAAGCTATTCATTACCAAGTCAATGATTTTTCTGTAGAAAAACAGAAGGCATTTATGGGAACTGTTTCCCATCGATATCGCCATTTAGCCGATCTTCTTTTTCAACACAATCGCCCCCATGAAGCTCATCAAGTGCTAGATTTGTTGAAACTGCAAGAATTGGATGAATATTTACATACGGTGAAAGGCGATCTCGACTTACAAACTTTGAGTTTTCATCCCGTAGAAGAGAATATTTTTAATCAATTTATAAAAGCCCAAGATCAGGGAGTAGCGTGGATTCAAGACTTAGAAGTATTAATGGAAATTCCCGAAGCCGATCGCACGGTGGAGCAAACGGAAAGGATTAATCAACTGAACTCATTATATCATCGTTTGCATGAAGATTTGAATCGGTTTCTGGAAGAGTCAGATATTACTCATATTAGCCAGAAAATCACAGATTATAACTCAGAAAATCAAGGCTGGAATGAGCATATTCAGGGTTTACAGACTGTGCTACAACAGTTTCAACATCAAACGGCGTTGGTTTATCCTTTTATTGTGGCCGATCGGCTAGAGATTATGGTCATTTTTGCCGATCGCCCACCGATCAGACGTACTGTACCGGTGAGTCAGTCAGAACTCGAACAGAAAATCGCTGAATTTCGCACCGTAGTCACGCGCAAATATCCCCTACCCCGCGTAAAATCAGTGGGTCAACAGCTTTATGAATGGTTAGTGCAACCGATTGAACAGGATTTGCATCAAGCGGGAATTGAGGCGTTAGTGTATGCACCGGATGGACAGTTGCGCTATTTGCCCTTAAGTGCCTTATATGATGGTGAGGATTGGTTGATTCAACACTTTGAGATTAATCATATTACGGCCACGAGCTTACAAAACTTTGCTCCCCAAACCCATCGAGAGCGGAAAATCTTAGCCGGAGCGTTTACCCAGGGCAATTATCAAGTCCAAGTGGGCGATCGCCAATTTGACTTTTCTGGATTACCCTTTGCTCAAAAGGAAGTGCAAAATCTGATCCAGCGATTCCCCGAACATACCACCTTATGGAATCAGGATTTTAATCGGGATGCCACCCTACCGGAACTCCAAGCTCATCAGATTATTCATTTAGCCACCCATGCAGCCTTTGTGAAAGGGGAGCCAGAAGAGTCCTTTATCTTATTAGGAAATGGCGATCGCATTACCCTACGGGATATTGAACATTGGAACCTATCGGATGTGGATCTAATAGTCCTCAGTGCCTGTCAGACGGCGATCGGTGAAATTCTCGGTAATGGGGAAGAAATCCTGGGTTTAGGCTATCAGGTGCAAAAAGCCGGAGCAAAAGCGGCGATCGCCACCCTCTGGAAAGTAGACGATCAAGGAACTCAAGTCTTAATGGATGAATTTTATCAATTGCTGGATACCGATGTTTCGATTACCCTAGCCCAAGCCCTTCGCCAAGCGCAAATCAGTTTAATTGAAGCCCAACTTCCCGCAGCCGGGAATGTTGACCCCACCTCTTTTCAACATCCCTACTATTGGGCCCCGTTTATTTTAATTGGTAATGGTCTCGACTAAAGGCGATCGCCCCAAGGCAGCCTAAAAAACGGATACGCCAGTAGCCCAGCGTGTAGCGCTATACTGGGCAAGGTGTTGGAGTGAATTGTCGAATCTATGCCCTATCCTGTCCCCCCTCAATTGCCGCCAGTTGTTCATACTATTCCCCATCAGAGTCTTAGGGTTGCCGAGCCAACTGAGGGGATCGATTGGGTGGCTCCTGCACCCGTGACTAGGGTAGAATCCCTGCTTGAAAAGGGGGACGATCGCAGCGAACCCTTCTGGACTTTGGAGACCGTAGAAAGCTTAGACACTCCTGAACCCGTCTCCCCTCCGGAAGAAACTGCGGTTGAACCCGAAGCCTTGAGTTGGGTAGGTGGAGAGACCCTATCACCTATTTCTCCCCCAGAACTCTCGTCTCCAGACGATGAACGCCTCGTCGCCAGTACCCAGGCTTCAGCGTTAGGGGGCGAGTTATCGGTGAGTTCGCAGGTGCAGGTTGTGCCGGTTCTGGATGTTGATCGGGTTGGCGATCCGAATTGGGAACCCAGGACTGAGCCGGAATTACCAGCGCTTGCCGATCCACTCTCCCCATGGCAAACTACGCCAGCTTCTGATGCGATCGAGAAAGTTTTAGCAGAAAACAGAGAAGCGATCGCCCAAACCCCTGAATCAGATCCTTTGCCCTCTTCAGACCTCGTACCCCTGAATGGGGATGAGCCAGCATCCGATCGCGAAACTCCGATCCCGATTGAATCCGCCGAACCGGAAGAGGTGGAAATTCCCATTGCTCCTCCGGGACAAGAAGCGGTGATTGAATTAACGGCCGATCGCCAAGAATTTGATGATGAGCGGCAAATTTTCACGGCTGAAGGCAATGTGGAAATGCTCTTTGATGATGCCATTTTGCGATCGGATAAATTACAGGTTAACCTCATTAACCGCTTGGCCCTGGCAGTGGGCAATGTGTCTTTAGTCAGTGGCGAACAAATTTTATTAGGCTCTCGCTTTCTCTATAACTTTGTCCAAGGAACGGGAACAGTTGAAAATGCCAGAGGCGTGGTCTATATTCCCACGGCTGGGACGGATTTTGACTTTACAGATGAGAGCGCCGATTCCCAACTTTCTCCTCCGGGAGAGCGCATTATTTTAGACCAACCACCCACAGATGTGACCAATGAAGGAGGCGTGATCATTAATGTGGGGGGCGGCGGGAGTAATGCGACCACCAGCGTGCAACAAGGGGGACAGGTACGACGGGTCAGGTTTGAGGCGCAACGGTTAGATTTTACCCCCGAAGGTTGGCAAGCGACGGAGATTCGATTTACCAACGATCCCTTTTCTCCGCCAGAGTTAGAGGTACGAGCCGATCGCGCCCAGTTAACCCGAATTTCTCCCCTAGAAGATGAGGTGTTAGCCACTCGTCCCCGGTTGGTGTTCGATCAGCGTGTAGGGGTTCCCCTGTTGCGCGATCGCCTGATTATTAGTCGAGAAGAGCGCGATCCGGCGATCGCCAATATCGGCTATGATGACCGCGATCGTGGAGGCCTCTTCATTGAACGCAGTTTTGAAATCATTGAAACTCGCCGTTTTGCCCTCCGATTAGCCCCCCAATTCTTAGTGCAACGCGCTCTAGGATTCTCCAGTGATAACCGAGATGCAGAGAGTGTATCCGAGGAAGAGTTAGAAACAGATTCCTTTTGGAGTTGGATCGGTTTACGAGCCTCTTTTGATGCCAAATTAGCCGCTCAGACCAATTTCCAAGCCAATGTCAGTTTAGCCGGACTCAATAATACCGGAGATACGGCCAGGGCTAACGTACAATTGCAACACCTAATTGCCAATCATACCTTAAGCGCCGAATATACCTATCGCAATCGATTTTATAATGGTTCCCTCGGCTTTCAAACCGTCGATCGCAGTCTAGGGGTTGTCTTTGCTTCACCCATTCAAACCATTAGCGATACGGGAATTGTCGTCAATTATCAAGCCAGTTTCCAAAATATCTACGCCCCAACCGATCGTATAGAACTATTAGATCCGTCAGATTTGAGTAATGACCGAGCTTCCTTAAATCGTACCCAGATGAGCGCCACCATTCGTCGTCCCTTTTCTCTGTGGAAGGGCGAACCCTTACCCGCAACTCCCACAGAGGGACTCAAATATACCCCTAAACCGGTCGTTCCTTATGTACAATTTTTAGCCGGATTAACGGGAACCGCCGGATTTTACAGTAATGGCGACAATCAGTCCTATGTGCAAGGATTACTAGGCCTTCAAGGACAATTTGGCCATTTCTCTCGCTCCTGGCTTGACTACACTGGGTTCAGTTTGCTCTATGCCCAGTTTATCCCCACCGGAGAATCTCCCTTTCGGTTTGACCGCGTGGCTGATGTGCGGGTTTTGCAGCTAGAACTCAATCAACAACTGTATGGCCCCATTCGCGTTGCGGCCCGTGCTGGGTTTAATCTAGATACTGGGCAGACCATTAGTACCGATTATATGGTTGAATATAGTCGTCGCACCTATGGCGTGACCTTTCGCTATAATCCAGAATTGGGGTTAGCCGCTCTCGGATTTCGCTTAGGTGATTTTAATTGGAGCGGGGTGAGTCAGTCTTTTTCAAGTCCGAATATTCGCCAAGCAACTCCCACCGTGATTCCATCTTTTTAATTTTAATTAGAACCTATAGCAAACCTAAATGAGTTATGTCATAGCTGCCCCTCATCCCCCAGCCCCCTTCGGCTACGCTCAGGGCAAGCCTTCTCCCGCAGGAGAAGGGGAGCAGAAGTCCCTCTCCCACGGGAAGAGGGATTAGGGAGAGGGCATTTCCTGTTGCACAACTCATTTAGACTAGGTATATTCCCTATTCCCTATTCCCTATTCCCTATTCCCCATTACTCCCCCATGACCGGATCGGCAAACCCATGGATTACTTTTCTGGAGAGCGTATCGGTTGGTCGAAGTGTCTCCGAAATGCGATCGCTCTGCTATGTTCCGGCATTGCTGATTTATTATAGTTTTGATTTATACGGCTATCAGGTAGACGAGTGTATACAGCGATGGTTAGAGCAGTTTAAGGGGGATTGGTTGCGTTTGGCGATCGTAGAAGCCTTATATCAGGGGCGATATAAGATTATTTCTATTGAACAGATTTTGAATCTTTGGGCTAGACGGGGACAACCGATCTGTCATTTTAATCATGAGTTCGAGCAAATTGTCTGTAGTAAATTACCCGAAGAGTTACTGCCTTTAGATTATCTGAATCTCACTCCGGAAATGCGCTTTCCGACTCCTGAAGTCCCCCCACCGGTTGAGGAGGATGAGGATTGCTCGGTGGATGAAGAGCAACCCCCCACACTCACGGATGTAAAGACAGAAGAAAACGAGGAACAATCAGACGAGGAAGAAAAAAGCCTCGATCCTGAATCTTCAGAGAGTGACGATCTGGCGATCGCCGTTGAGGTCGAATCAGAGCAAGAGAATGAGCCATCCGAGCGGCTTTCCATCGATCAACCTCCCATCGATCAATTTTCGCCCCCTTTACCCACTTCTGAGTTTTATTTGAAACTGCAATCCTTTGCCCATGATTCTCCGCCTAGTTAATCGGGGATGGGGGGAAAGCGCTGTAACTGTATCCGTGTCTCCCCGCATTTCCACATCTCCTTCTCCTACCCCACCCATAACCGCCGCGATGCCCTTTCCGGCCCTGATTTCTCTGATGTCTTCCTTGTCCTCCTCGTTCGTGAGCAGAATGGATAATAGCGTTGTATTGGTCTAGGAGTAAATGTTGGGGTTGGTACGTTTCGCCAGTTTGACGACTTAAAACGGAGACAAACGAGCGTAAATGATTGCGAGAGCCTCGCACTAAATTACGATACACTCGTTGAATATCGGGGTTTTGGGTTTGTTCGATCTTCTCTTCTAGATCGACAATATCGAGTTCTTCAATTTTTGCCCCAACTTTAAGAGCATCAGCTAAGGAGTTATGACCGGTTTTGAGTAGGGAGTCATATAGGTGTTGCAAATCTGGATTGGTAAAGACTCCTGGATGGTTATTGGCGATCGGATCTTGGAGTCCGTAACGGTTGAGCAGTCTCAGCACCGCAGCCATATGGCGAGTCTCGCTTTGGGCGATATTGTCAAAAATAGGAAGTTGCCAATGGGTATAGAGGGTTCGATAAATCTCGTGTGCCAATTTCTCCTCTTCTCGCATATAAAGCAATCCTTCTGCCTCTGAAACATGCAGAGCATTGAGCGTTAAATAGGGGTTTGAGTACATCATCGGTCTCATATCAAGTCTGGGTAATCCATTAAACTCTCACCTGAGTTTATAGTACATGGTGCTGCGAGGTAAAACCCGAACTACTTCATCTACCGTAGTTTTACCCAGAGTTACTTTATCCGTGGCTGCCTTGCGAAAGGACATAAAATCGGTATTTTGCAAATATCGGCGCAGCTCGGTTACTCCCCCTTCATAAATTAATTCCCGCATGGAGTCATCCACATTCAACAATTCAATAATTGCTTCTCGTCCTAGATATCCGGACTGAAAACATTTAACACACCCTTTTCCTTTGCGCCATTCTTCCGGGTTAGCCTCATGTAACCCAATTCCCAAAATCCTTAAATCCTCTTCACTGGGGCGATACGGTGTGCCACAGTGAGGACAAATACAACGGACTAAACGTTGAGCAATAATGCCCAATAGCGCGTCACTAATTAAACCGGGATCGGGGCCAATATCTTTGAGTCGGGGAATGGCTCCTACGGCATCATTGGTGTGTAGGGTGGTAAAGACTAAATGGCCGGTTAAAGCGGCTCGAACTGCGGTTTCTGCGGTTTCATGGTCGCGAATTTCCCCGACCATAATGATATCTGGGTCTTGACGCAAAATGGCCCGCAAGCCTGCGGCAAAGGTCATGCCTGCTCGTTCATGGACTTGGGTTTGGGTGATTCCGGATAAGATGTATTCTACGGGATCTTCAACGGTGACCACATTGACTTGCTCTGTGGCGACGGATTGCAAGCTGGTATAAAGGGTGCTGGTTTTGCCGGAACCAGTGGGCCCGGTGAGGATGATCATACCTTGGGGTTGGCGCAACCAGTCTTGATAAAGGGGTAAGGTTTGCCGATTAAATCCGAGGTCTTCGATTTTACTAAAGGGATTTTGCCGAGGGAGCAGTCGAATAACGGCTTTTTCGCCACTGACACAGGGAAGGGTGCTAACGCGCATATCCATGCCCAATTCTAGGTTGTCTTGGGTGGCGTATTTTTCGCCAATCCGACCGTCTTGGGGGCGACGACTTTCGGCTATGTCCATGTTGGACATGACTTTGAGGGCGACGATCACTTTACGGCTGACTTCTGCGGATAGGGTGGTAATATCTCGGAGTACACCGTCAATCCGATACCGAACTCGCAGGCCTTGGGGAAAGGGTTCGAGGTGAATATCGCTGGCGCGGTTGCGGAGAGCGCCGGAGATGATGGTTTTAATGCGGCTAATTTGGCCGACGGCTTTGGATAGGTAGAGTTCGGTAACTTCGGTAATATTTTCTTGTTCGAGTTCCCCGGTGATGGGGTTAACGAGGGGGGCAGAGCTGATGCGGGTATGGTCAAAGTTGCGGCTGTGATGCCAAGCGCTGTAGCTTTTTTGAGAAATGGGGATGATTTTGATGTTGGTGAGGGTACGATCGCTCATTTCTCGAATTTGATCCGGTTCTACGGTTACCGGAGAGCCGAGATAATAGCAATTACGCCACAGCAGCAAGGGAATAATGGGGGGTAGGTTTTGGCGATCGGGGAATTCCCGCCAAAACCGGGAACTGACTTCAGAATCGAGTAAAGAAAGGTTCAGTTGGCGATCGCTATCGATTAATAGCTTAATGGCTTCATCACAGTTGACTGTACCTTGTCGGAGTTGTTGCCAAGCTGAAGGAGTCAGATCGCTGGTTTGCATGGGTTTTGGCTTGAGTGGACAATAGACAAAGCGGTAAATGTTAGCTGCCGTAATAAAAGCGAATTTCCTTTTCTTTCAGGGGAGCAAAGTCGGCCGCGAGTAACTTTTGATTGAGTTCGTCTTGGGGTAAATGCTTGGCTCCGATGCGAACAATGCGCGATCGCATGGTATTACTCACTCCGCTCCGTTGGCGATCGGCTTCCAAGCCCATGACTTGATGATATAATTCTAACTTAGCCGGGGGGATGGGACTGCCATCTAAATCGAGTCCTTGGGCGATCGCTGCATCCACTGCATCTGCACCGGTTGTTTTCTGGTCTTCTGAAGCCATATTTATGATTTCCTCAACATTAAAATCAGTCTACAATAACTAAAAAACAACAGTCAACCCTCGAATTTATTAATGATTAATTATTAATTCGTCTCATGTCTTACTGTCTCAATCCCCATTGTAAATCCCCCCAAAATCCCCAGGGAGCAAACTACTGCCAGACCTGTGGAAACAGCCTGATCCTCAAACAACACTATCAAGCGATTAAAAAGATTGGTCAAGGCGGATTTGGTCGCACATTCTTGTCTATTGATAGAAGCCAAGGGAACCCGCGCCGTTGTGCGATCAAACAATTAAGCTTTGAGAGCAAAAATCCCGACATGCAACGCAAAGCAACTGACTTATTTGAACAAGAAGCTCAACGACTCTATCAACTGGGTAATCATCCCCAAATCCCTCAATTTTATAATTATTTCCACGAAGGAGACAATCACTATTTAGTCCAAGAATATCGCCCCGGAGAAAACCTAGACGTAATTTTAGAACAAACGGGAAAATGGACAGAGCCTCAAATTCGGGACTTACTGAAAAAACTCTTACCGGTTCTCAATTATATCCACGATCGCCAGGTCATCCATCGGGATATTAAACCCGCCAATATCATTCAAGGCTTAAATGGCGAGTATAGTTTAGTTGATTTTGGTTCCGCCAAGTATGTCACCGAAACCGCCCTGCTCAACACGGGAACCACCATCGGTTCCCCCGAATTTGTTGCCCCCGAACAATTGCGCGGCAAAGCTATCTATGCTAGTGATTTATATGGTTTAGGTGTAACTTGTTTATACCTGTTAACCCAGGTTTCTCCCTTCCTGCTCTTTGATAGTGCGGAAGGAGTTTGGGTGTGGCGGGAATACTTAGGAGACACCCAAATGAGTGACAAATTGGGTGCAATTTTAGATCGATTAATCCAACTGGGAACCAAGCACCGATATCGCTGTGCTAGAGATGTCTTTCATGCCCTCAAACCGGCGAAAAAACTACCGCCACCCCCTCCCCCGCGGCCTCGATTTTTCCCACCTTCAGGGACAAAAATATGGCGCTGTGTGCAAACCTTAGAAGGTCATCGAGGTTCTGTCTGTGCCTTGGCCATGAGTCCGGATGGGCAACTGTTAGCCAGTGGGAGTTTTGACAGTGGGATCAAAATTTGGAATCTAGAAACGGGGAGCTTAGAAGAGACCTTAAACCTTCATACGAACCCGGTATTGACTTTAGCGTTTAGTCCCCTAGAACATCAGTTAGCCAGTGGCAGTATTGATGATGTGATTAAGATCTGGGATTTTGGTACGGCGACAGTCTATTGTACGCCCCTAGAGCATTATGGCAGCTCCGTAACCCTGTCTTTAGCGTACCATCCCCAGGGCAAGGCGATCGCCAGTGGTGGAGACGATCGCCAATTACAAATTTGGTTAACCGAGAGCGATCGCCATCTGTCTATTCCTCATCCCCGTGGGATTAATACCGTCGCTTTTAGTCCCGATGGGAAACTTATCGCCTCTGGAAGTAGCGATAATCAAATCTATTTGTGGCATGTAGAAACCGGAGAACCCATAACCCAACTCAAGGGACATCAACGGGATATTAACGCGATCGCCTTTAGTAGAGATGGACATTTAGCCAGTGGAAGCAGCGATCTAACAGTAAAACTCTGGAACTTATCTTCACTTCACACAACCCCCTTACCTCAACATACCTTTCAACCTTCGTCCGACTGGGTAAGAGCAGTAGCCTTTAGCTCAGACTCCCAACAACTGATGGCCGGAAGTGCAGATGGGAGCTTAACCATCTGGGATTTACAAATGCTTCAAATCCGGCAAACCTTGAGAGAACATTTCAAGGATATCAATGCCATCGCCATCAGTCCTGGGCGATCGCTTATGGCTACCGCTAGTCGAGATACCACAATCAAAATTTGGATCGGGGACTAACTGCGAATAATGATACCTGAGATCAATACACAACTGACTCGCCTGTTCTGTCAGCTCTTTTAATCGCTCCGGATCGGTAGTTCGCTTAATATCATCGAGCAAATATAAAATCTCACTCAAAGTCGTATAAGTTAACTGTCTTTCTTCCAGAAGCATGGACGGATGAATACACATAGGTCACAAAATCAACAGTCTTTGTCTATAGTCTTGCTGAAAAAACATCAATTGACCTCATCTTATCGGGTGAACTGACTGGATGATTTTCTGTATGTCAATCCTTGACCCATCACCCAGCCATGGGTACCACCGATCAACGCGCTAGGGGGCAAGAATCGGTATCTGTGCAACTTCAGTTACAATAAAGTCATTCTTAATATTTGTCTACATTATTAATCTCTATTGGTGCAACTCGGAACTCTTTACGGCATTGGGATTGGTACAGGCGATCCCGAATTAATTACCCTCAAAGGATGGCGGCAACTGCAAAACGCTCCCGTTGTAGCCTTTCCCGCCGGACTCAACAACCAACCTGGTATAGCCGAAACCATCATCCAACCCTGGCTCAAACCCGAACACATCCAACTCTCTCTTACGTTTCCCTATGTACAGGATGAAAGCCTTCTGCACCAAGCCTGGACTGAGGCGGCTGAAACGGTCTGGCACTACTTAAATCAAGGGCAAGATGTGGCCTTTGCCTGTGAAGGGGATATCAGTTTCTATAGCACCTTCAACTATCTGGCTCAAATCCTCAACCAACATCATCCCCAAGTCCCCATAGAAGCGATTCCTGGCATTGCCTCACCCATGGCAGCCGCAGCCGTTCTCGGACTTCCTCTAACGGTTCGGAATCAACGGTTAACTATTTTACCTGCTCTCTACCATATCGATCGCCTGGAACAAGCCTTAAACTCTTCTGAAGTGGTGGTCTTAATGAAAGTGAGTTCTGTTTATGGGCAAGTGTGGCAATTTCTGAAACAGCGAAATTTGCTCCCACAGGCTTACATTGTCGAACGAGCCACCCAACCGAACCAGAAAATCTATTCTAATTTAGAACAATTTCCCCACCTTTCCCTTTCCTATTTCTCGGTACTGATGATCATCGGTAATTCATCCTAGTGCCCTGACACAGCTTTACTCTTTATTAAGACAAATTCTGATTGATATGGGCAGGTTGCATAATGTCGGTTAATCTAAAAAGAGCAGAGTGGCACTCTCTTAGGCATGTTGCATAATGTCCCCTAATCTATCTGGTCATAAACCCAAATTCAAGCGCCGTCCCCATTTGGCGATCGCCGTACTTCCTGATGCTACGTCAGCATTTGCTGCTTACCGATTACTCTATAGCCAGGGTGTTTCCCCCGAATACTTAGCCATTGTCGGGCGAGACTTTAATCCTCCCGAATGGGTTGGACTCTATAAACCCATGAAAATTATTTTCGCTAAGGCCTATCGACTGGGGTTACTCTCAGCCTTTGCCGGGAGTGCGATCGCTGCCATACTCCTATGGATCTTAAAGCTGGAACTCCCCAATTTTGATCCTCTCCAATGGGTCTTAGTCATTCTATCAGCCGGACTCATGAGTGCCCTGTGCGGGAGTCTCGTGGGGGCACTGATTGGCTTGTTTGGTGAAGGCAATACCTCTAGTATCTATCGCCATCACCTGCTACAGGGGCGATATTTACTGATGATTGAAGGGCCAGAACACATGGTACGGCGCTCGAAAGAAGTCTTAAGTCAATATTCGAGTTCTCCTTCTTAAACCCTGGAACATGCTTCGCGTTCAGCAACGGTTTCATCAACTTCTCCAAACCGTACCCTTGGCAGTGGCCTTAATTGTGCCTTTTGTCCTGCAAATTGTGATGGCAGTTGGCTTAACCGGATATTTGTCGTTGTACCATGGGCAAGCAGCCGTCGAGAATGTGGCCAGTGACTTACAAGCAGAAATGAGTGCCCATCTAGATAATTATCTGGTAAATACTCTTTCGATTCCCGATCGCATTAATCACCTCAATGCGAACGCCATTACCAACGGACAACTCAATCCCAACAACTTTGAGCAGTTAAGCCAAAAATTTCAGGAACAACTCCAGTTATTGCCGAGTGTGAGTGAGATTCGATTTGCGAATCCAGAAGGGGAATGGGTTGCCCTACGTTCTCGAAGGGATAATCCTGACCTCTTAGAACTGGCGATCGCCTCTTCAGAAACAAACGGTCAACTGCATATTTATTCGGTGGATCGAGGACAGCGCGGAGCATTGTTGCGATCGCTTCCTAACCCTGACCCCCGTCAATCTTCTTGGTATCAAGAAGCCACTCGCAACGCCATCCTCGATAGGGATTCTACTCAGCCTTGGACAGCCCCCTATCTTTCCAGCACGGGTGAAATGAGCCTAGATGCCGTCTTACCCATCTATGACGCAAACCAAACCCTGATTGGTGTCTTTTCCACCTCCATCTGGATCTCGAAACTTCAGCAGTTTATCCAAACTTTCAATCATCGCCTAGACAGCCAGATCCTGATTCTTGACCCTACAGAGGGGATCGTTGTACCTGACCTCACCTCCCTGGGGTCAACCGATACACTCATCCATCAGGCTGGGGACTACCTCAAAGCCTATTTAGACCAGCACCTTCTACTGCAAGAACCCACGGATCTGCACATGAGGCTCCTGAATACCCCCTACATTCTGCATCTAACTCCCCTGAGCGATCGTCAAGACTTAAATTGGCTGATGGCAATCCTTGTGCCTAAAGAGAGTTTGATGGAAGAGATTCACCAAGGACGCAACCTCACCATCATAATGGGTTTGATGGCCGCGATCGCTGCTACAGGGATGGGTTGGCTCACCAGTCGTTATATTGTCCGACCCATTCGCCAACTCTCCCAAGTGGCGATCGCCCTTTCTGAAGGCAACTGGGATCGCACGGCGGCTCCTTGGTACTATCGCACCGATGCCTTGGGGACTTTGGCTTTGGCCTTTGAGCGGATGCGCTATCAGCTTAAGCGCTCCCATCGCCAACTGCAAACCTATTCTCGCTCTTTAGAAGCAAAAATCCAAGCCAGAACGGAAGAACTCGAACAAGAGATCCGCGAGAGGCAAACCGTGGAAATCGCCTTACGAGAATCAGAAGAAAAATTCTCCAAAGCCTTTCGTCGCACTCCCCACCCGATCACCATTACTCGTTTAGCCGATGGCAAACATCTGGAAGTCAGTGACAGTTTCCTCAAGTTAACTGGGTACAGCAATCAAGAAGTGATCGGTCGCACAGCTTTAGAGCTGAACCTCTGGGTTCACGTGGAAGAACGGATGCAGTTGTTTCACCTCATTCAGCAAAAGAAGCAAGTTAAAAACTATGAATTTACCTATCGCACCAAGGCCGGAGAATATCGGGTGGCGCTGCTCTCCTCCGATGTGATTACGGTGAATGGGGAACCCTGCTTACTTTCGGTGACCACTGATATTACCGATCGCAAACACCTAGAGGAAGAATTGCTGCGATCGCAACACTTTCTCGATAGCATCATCGATCATATTCCCCTGGCTATTTATACCAAGGATATTACCCAGGATTTCCGATATCTGATTTGGAATCAAGCCAGCGAAAACATTTTTGGTTTAGGCAGCGATCGGGTGATTGGTAAAACCGATGCCCAAATCTATCCCTTAAAACAAGCCGCTCAATGCAGCTCCCATGACTTACAAGCCGTACAAAAAGGGAAACTTTTAGAGATTAGCGAACATTCTTTTCAATCTCTCACACGGGGTAAACTTCTCCTCAGAACTCTCAAATTGCCTCTCTATAACCGGCAAGGAGAGGCAACCCATTTACTCTGTATTTCTGAAGATATTAGCGCCCGCAAACAGGCAGAAACTGCCCTGCAACAAGCTAAAGAAGCGGCAGAAATGGCGAACCGCGCTAAGAGTGAATTTTTAGCCAATATGAGCCATGAATTACGCACGCCCCTGAATGCAATTTTGGGATTTAGTCAATTAATGGCCAATGACCCTAAATTTGCGGCTGGAGCTTCGGAACTGAATATTATTAACCGCAGTGGCGAACATTTACTAGAGTTGATTAATGATATTTTGGAAATGTCCAAAATTGAAGCCGGTCGGATTACGTTTCAACCCAGTGCTTTCGATCTAGAGCAATTATTACAAACTTTAGAAGGAATGTTGCATATCCGGGCCAATGCTAAAGGCTTAACCTTAACCTTCGATCGCCCCCCGGATTTAGTGCAATATATTCAGACCGATGAACAAAAACTGCGCCAAGTCTTGATTAATCTGTTGGGCAATGCGATTAAATTTACTGAAAAAGGAACCGTGAGATTACGAGTCTCTCAGGTGCGGCAAGATCCCCAAATTTGCTTAACCTTTGCTGTGGAAGATACTGGAATTGGTATTGCTGAAGATGAATTAGACCAATTGTTTAATCCCTTTGTACAAACCGAGTCCGGACGGCGATCGCATCAAGGAACGGGATTAGGGCTTTCGATTAGTCAAAAATTTGTCCAACTTATGGGGGGGAATATTGAAGTTGCAAGCATCCTGGGTCAAGGCAGTTGTTTTCGCTTTCAAATTCAAACAACCCTCGCGAATGTCGAGGCAGTAGAGCCTATGATGATGCAAAATCGGGTCATTGGTTTAGCTCCCGGCCAACCCCAATATCGGATGCTGATTGTCGATGATATCCCGGAAAATAGACTGTTATTGGTGCGCCTATTACAACCTCTAGAATTCGAGATCGCCCAAGCTGCAACGGGAGAAGAGGCGATCGCCCTTTGGCAACAGCATCATCCCCATGTCATCTGGATGGACATCCGCATGTCAGGTATGGATGGATACGAAGCAACTCGAAAAATTCGGGAATTAGAAGCTCAAGTCTCTCCACCTCATAAAACCATCATTATTGCCCTGACTGCCAGCGCCTTTTCCCAAAAACGAGATTTAGTCTTTGCTGCCGGATGTGATGATTTTATTGCCAAACCCTTTCAGGAAGAAACCATCTGGAATAGCCTAGCCAAACATTTAGATCTAGAGTATATCTATGAGGAACCTTTACCCCCAAACGATACCTCGGAACCATTTACCCTTACGCCCGATCAGCTTAAAATAATGCCATTGGAGTGGATCGAGGCTGTTCATCAATCGGCTTTAAGTGGAGATGATGAAACCATTCAACAGCTTATTGGCAAAATTCCGACCCATCATCAGCATTTGATTCATACTCTGTCTGATTTAGTGCATCATTTCCGTTTTAATACTTTAGTAGAATTAACTGATGAACAGTAAGGTTCTAGCCGATTTATTAATTGTGGACGATACCCCCGATAATTTGCGTTTGTTATCCTCCATGCTCACGGAAAAAGGGTATAAAGTGCGTAAGTCCCTAGACGCTAAAGGGGCACTGAAAGCTATTGAGATGGTAAAACCGGATTTAATTTTATTAGATATTCGGATGCCGGAAATGGATGGTTATCAGGTTTGTCAGATCCTGAAAGCGGATGCTCGCACCCAAGATATACCGGTGATTTTTATTAGTGCCTTAGATGAGACGGTGGATAAAGTGCGGGCGTTTAATGTGGGGGGAGTCGATTATATTACTAAGCCTTTTCAAGGGCCGGAGGTGTTGGCGAGGGTTGCCAATCATTTACAGATTCATCACTTGAAACAGCAGTTAGAGGCGCAAAATACTCAGTTGCAAGCGGAAATTGTGGAACGGCAAAAGGCGGAAGCGGGTTTAAAAGTGTTGTTACATGCTGTTTCCCATGATTTGCGAAATCCGGTGACGGGGATGTTAATGGTGTTTAAGAATTTGTTGAAACGGGATTCGTTTACCCTGACGCGATCGATGGTAGAACGAATGGCGGATAGTTGCGATCGCCAATTAAACTTAATTAATTCTTTGTTGGAAACCCAGCACAGCGAGATTTGGGGGGTATCTCTCCACTGTCAACCCTTGTCTTTACCTGACTTAAGCGATCAGTTAGCAGCAGATTGGGAACCGGTGTTAAACCAAAATCAGGCCCGTTTAGAGGATTGCATACCGCCTAATTTACCTCTGATTAATGGCGATCGCCAGCAACTGTGGCGGGTATTTGAAAACTTGTTCGCTAACGCCCTCAAGCATAATCCCCCTGGCTTAACCCTGACCCTCACCGCTACAGTAGAGGGGGATGTTGTCCGTTGTACTGTGAGCGATAATGGTACAGGGATGACTCCCCAGCAATGCGAAACCCTGTTTCAACCCTACACGAGGGGCGATCGGGAAAAACGCAAAACTGGGTTAGGATTAGGATTATATTTATGTTCCCAAATTATTCATGCCCATGGTGGCGAAATCGGCGTAGATAGTCTCTTACATGAAGGGACCAGTTTTTGGTTTACTTTACCCGTTCAATGAATAATAATAACCCTCAATTCAATCTAGAAGAGAAAATTGCACAGATAGAGGCCAAACTCGACCAACTGCTGGTGGAGTCTAGTCGCGCCGAGTCTGAAGAGAAAGATCATTTTATCCAACGAGAAAATGATTATTTACATCAGGCTCTGGAAATTAGCGATCGGCAAAAATCCTTACTCCAGCAAGAGTTAAGTCACTATCAACAGAGTCTAGAGTCCCTAGAAGAACATCAACAAGAGCTGCAAACAGAACTGACTCAAGTGCGCCAAATCCTGATTCAACAGGAAACCCAAATCGAGATGTTACGCCAAGCCCTGACTCAATCTCAAGAGTATGCCCAAGCGATCGAAACTCAACTGCTACAAGTGCAAAATAGTCAACGGGAAGCGACACTTTTACCCCGACCCCAACTGCAAGGGGTACTGCCGGAAATTTTAGCGGAAAAGTTGGGACTATCGACAGCCGAAGTTTTCCAACAGTGGCGATCGGGTAAACTACAAGGATGGCATTTAGGCCGAGATCAACGGTTTTATCCAGCCCGGTAATACTTACTCCCCATCTCCCTTATCTTGGAACACATCCACCAGGTAGGGGGAAAGCTCATAATTAAGTTGTCCGGCTTTGATAAACTCGGCATAAGTATCCGCTTCGATCGCCAATAGCTCCTCCCGCAATTGTTCAATGGCATATTCCCTGGTTTCAGGATGTTGTTGCCGTAGCTCTTGAATTTGAGTCTCTAACTGTTCTAATTCTCCTTGCACCAGTGCGGCTTGATAACGATAGTATTCTGGCTCAATTTCCGGTCGTTGTTTACCGGATTTCAGGGTTTCCATGACTCGATTGAGCGCAACTCGGCGAGCGACTGCTTCTAAATATTTCCGTCTTAGGGGTTCATCACCGAGGAGATTTAAGCCTTGTAAGAGGGGTTTAATCGTTAAGCCTTGCACCAAGAGCGTAAAGAGAACCACACCAAACACGGTGGCACTGATTTGATCGCGCCCTTCTAGGGCAATGGGTAAACTGAGAGCTAGGGCGATGGAAACGGAGCCGCGCAAGCCACCCCACCAGAGGACGGTTTGTTCTTTCCAATTGATATCGACTGGAGTAATCCAGTTACTCAAGGTTCCTAAGCCATAAATGGCGATCGCCCGCGTAATAATCATCGCCCCAATGGTAATCAGAATTTCGTCAAAATTTTCGATCAGACTCGACAATTGCATCTGATCGCCAATCAGCAAAAACACAATCGAATTGACGAAAAAGGCCAAAAATTCCCAAAACTCACTCACAATCACGCGAGTTCGGGGATTCATACCAATGCGGGAGCCAAAGTTACCTAAAATTAAGCCCACAGTCACCACACCAATAACTCCTGATCCTCCCACTTCTTCGATTAGAATATAGGTTCCGTAGGCAGAAATCAGAGTTAAAGATTGTTCGACTAAGGGGAGATCAAAGCGCTGGGTGAGATAGGAAATACCAAAGCCAATTAACCCACCAATGCCTAACCCTAAACCGACAAACACCACAAACTGAACAATACTCGCTTGTAGATTAAATTCTTCTACACCTAGGGGAATACCAACGAGCAAACTAAAGGCAACGACGGCTACTCCATCGTTAAATAAACTTTCCCCTTCCATTACCACACTGAGGCGTTTAGGTGCGCCCAATTCTCGGAACAGAGCCACGACGGAAACGGGGTCAGTTGCCGAGAGACTTGCCCCTAATAAAAGAGCCGTGGCTAAGGGTAAGCCGGTGAGTTGATTGACTCCCAGACCAATACCCACCACGGAAATACCTACACCAAGGATGGCAAACAGGCCAATGGGAACAATATTTTGTTTGAGTCCTGACCATTTTAGATTCCAAGCGGCTTCAAAGAGCAGGGGCGGGAGGAAAATGGAGAGAATCAGCTCCGGGGAAAGATTGACCAGACGCACATCCACAAGAGCGAGTCCGAGTCCCACAATCACCAGCAGCAGGGTGTAGGGAATCTGACGCAACCAAGGAACGATTTGGGGTAAGGTGGCAACGCTGAGGGAAACGGAGAGGACAAGGAGAAATTGCTGGAGGTTAGCGGCGATCGCTCCCTGTTCTTCTGCTACAGTCGCTATCAGCATGGTCAGTTACTCCACAGGCTTTGGCTTAAATCAGGCTTAATTGTATCCGAACCTTGAGCCGTTTGCTAGAGCGTTCCGTGGACGGTGCGTTATGCGGAAATATCATTGATTTATAACCATTCACATTTTCTGGCCGCATAACACACCCTACCCATTATGGTGTCGCCCCCGGTAGTCGCCCCCGGTAGGGTGTGTTGCGGCATCGATCAATCATGGGTTGTCACGAAAAATATTGACATCGCCGCAACGCACCACCCCCACCAACTAGGCAATAGGCAAATAGGGACGCTACTTAGCTGCTTGCTACCTGTTAGCAAACGCGATCAACCCTCATCAAAGGGGGCTTCTGAGCAAAAAATGGTTTTCCTATTACCTATTACCCACCCCCATTTTAGGTGTCGTACATCCGCGCTTCTATCGCATCAGGGTGTTCGTCACAGTATTCTTCAAACTTAGTTTTGGTGATCTTCTTGGCTTGCTGGTGAGCCGCTTCTGCTTCTAACTCTTCCACAATTTCCCAAGCAACAGCACATTCAGGAGAGTTTGGGCCTTTATCTTGGCAAGTTTTACGAGCTTCAGCAATCGCCTTTTCAATCTCTTCTTGCAGGGTGAGCGCTTTCGGTTTTTCCAGGAAATCACCCTTATTCAGAATATCGGTAATCGAAATAATGCCCAACACTTCGCCACTGATCACGGGGGCACGATGCAGTCCTAAATTCGCAAATAAACGGGCTACATATTCAACGCCTAAATCGGGATTAATCACCACACAGGGTTTGGTCATAATCTCATAAACCCGAACGGCTTTGGGGTCAGTTCCATAGGCAGTGACTTTATAAACTACGTCACTTTCCGTTACAATTCCGTAGCTATCTTGGTCGTGACGGCGCTTAACAATTAGGGAACGAATCCCTTTTGAGCGCATGAGTTTAACCGCTTCTTCTACAGTGGCTAAACCGCCTATCATCACCACGTCTTTGGTCATGATATCTGATGCTTTTAACATGGCTTGTTCCTCTTTCAACTCTTAGTTTATAATCCGGTTAAGATTGAAGGTCATGGATGTACCAATTCAGGCGCAATTTGCTTAAATTGTTCCTCTAAATAACCATACCACTGTTCGAGGCCAAAACCACTGCGGGCAGAGACTTCAAAAATTTGGGCTTGGGGGGCGACTTGCTGAATATTTTTCAGGGCAACTTCCCGATCGAATCCGACAACTTCAGCAATATCAATTTTGTTGAGCAGAATGACATCAGCACTCTTAAACAGGGTGGGATATTTGAGGGGTTTATCTTCTCCTTCTGTGGTGGAAAGCATGGCTACGCGCAGGGTTTCGCCGAGATCGTAGGCAGCAGGACAGACTAAATTGCCGACATTTTCTATGATCAAAAGCTGCAATTTGTCAAGGGGAATTTCAGTGATCGCCTGGGCAATCATATCCGATTCCAAATGGCAGATACTACCCGTGGTGATTTGCACGACGGGTGCGCCAGTTTCCCGCAATCGTTGGGCATCATTATCGGTGGCTAAATCTCCTACGATCACCCCTGCGGGGAGCCTCTCTCCGAGATCCGAGAGGGTGCGTTGAATCAGGGTCGTTTTACCCGAACCTGGAGAAGAAAGCACATTCAAAACTAACAGCCCTTTGGCTAAAAAATAGCCCCGGTTGCGTTCGGCGAGGCGGTCATTTTTGGCTAAAATGGCTTCGTGAACCGGTAGGGTATGGGTATGGGCACGATCGCCGTGATGATCGTGATGATGGTGGTGATCGTGCCCACGATCATGGGGATGATCGTGAGAGTGATGAGAATGGCTATGAATTTCAACTTTTCCAGGGGTTACGGCACAACCACAATCAGTACACATGGATTTAAGAAACCTCCAAGGATGCTAACTCTAATTCTTTCCCTTGACGAACTTCCCGGCTGAGTTGTCCACAGTGGGGACACAGATGAATCAGGTCACTGGGATAGAAGTTTTCCTGACAATGGGAACAGTAACATTCAACCGGTATGGTTTCGACCTCTAGTGTAGCACTCTGGGCAATAGTATTTTGAGTGACGACATCAAACGCAAACTTTAAAGCTTCTGGAACCACTCCAGAGAGTTCCCCCACTTTAAGTTTTATCCGATGAATTTGGCTTGCCCCCTGCTGGTGAGCATGGTTGAGAGCAATTTCTAGGGTTTGTTCCATGATACTAACTTCGTGCATAGTCAATTAAAAAATAAACATTAAAAATTAAAAAAAAATTAAAAATTGTGATGATTTTGGATCAGGTGGGTGATGTGGTTGAGGGCAATGTTAACGCGCTCTTTTGCGAGGGGAGAGAGGCGATCGCTATCGGAAAAGTCTACACCAGGTACGCTAATCAGCCAAGCTTGGGGCACAGCTTGATACAACCATTGGCACAGAGCCAGTAAACGAGTAGGACTGAGGGAATGTCCCCAGGGTAAGCCTTGTTCTGGGGCCGGTTCAAGGGGGGATCGGGTTACCTCCTCTCCTGATAGGGCAGCATCAACAAAAATGGCTAACTGCACTTCCGATAATTCTTGGGCCAGTTCTGGCATAAGCTGATGGACAGGGCGCGATCGCACTGCGGGTAACTCCCACTCCTCCACCCTCATCGCTACCGTTTGCCCAATGCCATCATCACCGCGCAAGAGATTACCATAACCAATGACTAGCACCCTAGAGGAGGGAGAGGGGGAGACCAGGGGATGGGAGGATGGGGAACTCATGGAAATTAAACCGGTATGGGATCAATTATCGTCTTAATCAGGATCTTCTCCGTCTGGTCGTCATTGTATTCTATTGGGCTTGGACTATCACTAGACGCTAACTAGACCCTATTTTGCCTATACCCTTACCAAGGTATAGATTATAATGTCCTAAAGGATTTCTTAAATCTTCTTAACCTCACTAATGTCCGGAAACTCTTTATTATCTCCTCAACGCCCCAATTCGGCATTCCCTTGGACTCGTGTCATCACGGGTTTAGTGGCCATTCCCATTGCCCTATCGGTCACATTCTTAGGGGGCTGGTATTTTACCCTCGGATTCGGGATTATCGTTTATCTGGGTCAATGGGAATACTTTGAAATGGTGCGGGCCAAGGGCATTCTCCCGGCGGCTAAAACGACGGTCGTAATCACCCAGATTTTGTTAGTCATCTGTACCATTTCGTCCTCTTTAGCCGATGCGGTTGTACCGGTGGCGGGTACATTGATTTGTTTTTATTTACTCTTTCAACCCAAGTTAGCCACGATCGCCGATATTGCTGCTTCTATTTTAGGCTTATTCTATTGTGCCTATTTGCCCAGTTATTGGGTCAGATTGCGATCGATTGGCGAAGGATCGAGTTTGCAATGGAGTTTAGCCCTTCCGAATCATTGGCCCGCTTGGCCAGATCTGCCCATGGGCTTTAAATTAACCCTGTTATCCTTTGTTTGTATCTGGGCTACGGATATTGGTGCTTATGCCTTTGGTAAACTATGGGGACGCACTCGACTCTCGGAAATCAGCCCGAAGAAAACCGTTGAAGGCGCAGTTTGTGGCGTAATTGGCAGTATTATCGTCGCCAGCGCTGGAGCCTATTATCTCCATTGGCCCTACTGGGAATTTACCGGGTTAACCTTGGGCTTGATGATTGGGATCGCCAGTTTGCTGGGAGATTTAACCGAGTCCATGATGAAACGGGATGCCGGAATTAAAGATTCTGGAAAGTTGATCCCCGGTCATGGCGGCATCCTGGATCGAGCCGATAGTTATGTATTTACCGCGCCTTTAGTGTACTATTTCGTGACTTTGGTTTTACCTTTGTTGTCTTCCGGAAGTTAGAAGGCGCAATCCAATCAAGTTCGATTAAACCGCTATGAATCGGTAATCGGTAATCGGTAATCGGAAAAGACAAGCGAGCAAGATGCCCGCACTCCTCCAATCCCTTGATATAGCGCTTTCCGCTTCGCGGACATGAACGCGCTAGGGAATAGGGAATA